>NZ_JBSHBN010000161.1:0-21341 GCF_053612025.1 Kitasatospora sp. NPDC054768 | reverse complement strand
ACAGCGCCCACCCATTCAAGTGGACCAAGACCGCCGACCAGATCATCGACCGAATCTGCCGCTACTGCTCAAGAATCTCCGGACCAGCTCACTAGGGGTGCGCAGGCGGTGTGGATGCTGGTGAAGTCGACGTCGAGGCTGACCTCGACCGTCTGGGTCGCCACCAGAAGCCCGCCGACGCGGGGTGTGTTGCCTGTCCGGTATCGGGCGGCGATGTGCTGTTCGATGGTGTTGCGGTCGCAGCGGCGGAAGCGGGAGTGCAGGAGCAGGGCGCCCCGGGGGCCGTGGAGTTCGCGCGCGAGCGGGCTCAGTTCGCGGTAGGCGGTGCGGGCCGTTCTGACGTTGTTGGCCACGACGAGGACGGCTTCGCCGGCCCGGAGTCGCTCCCTTATCTCCTCGACCGACTCGTTGGCGAGCAGGCCGTTCTGCCGGACGCCGATGCGGTGCCGCACGGGGAACACCGTGCCGACGGGCGGTTGGACGGGGTTCACCGGCTGCCGCAGCGCGTTGGTGACGGCCTGCTCGAGAGCGGTGGGCAGGGTGGCGGAGAGGATCGCGATCCGGCCGCCAGCCTCCTCCCACCACGTCATCATGGCGAGGATCATGCCGACGCGGCGGGTGTCATACGCGTGGAGTTCGTCGAGGATGAACACGCTGTTGCAGGCGTCGACCAGCACACCGGCGTTCGCCGGGCCCGCCAGGGCCCCGCGCAGGAGCTGGTAGGGCGTGCCGACGCGCAGCAACTCCCTGAACAGTCTCGTGGCTTCGGAGCGGCTGACCGCCTTGCGGGCCTCGGCGACCGTGTCCGTATCGCCGTCGGCCGTGGCGCAGGAGTCCTGCAGGGCCTGGGCCAGGTGGAAGGAGGCGGCTCTCGAGTGGGCGACGCCGATCCGGCCGGGGGCCTTCAGGTCCCGCTGCAGGCGCTGGACCATCGTGTTGATCGATGCCAGATAGGGCAGCGTGTAGAAGACACGGGGGGTGCCCTGGTCCGCGGCCGTCATCTCGCGCAGTTGCTCCAGCGCCCAGAGCAGCGCCGCCTCCGTCTTGCCGGCGCCGGTCCAGGCGCGCAGCAGCATGTGGCCACTGGTCGCCCCAGCCTGGATCTGATGGGGCCGAAGCTCGAAGCCGTCCTGTACCAGCCGTTGTTCGAGGTCGTGACGGAACGCCGGGGTGAGAGGGTGCCTGCGGTGCAGGAAACGTCCGGAGGAGGAGAGGTGGTCGGCGAGGGTGACGGCGCCTTGGACGAGGACGGCGGAGCGTCCGGGGCCGGCGCCGTCCACCGGCCACTCCCACTGCTCGAACAGACTGTCGAGCAGGCGGTGCGCGCCCGAGGCCAGGCGCCGCGGGTTCCCCTGAGGCACGGGACCGGGCTTGAGGAGGCCCGCGGCGATGGCGGCGCGGTGGTACCAGGCCAGCAGGTCCCGGACGTCGCCCGGATCGACGGGCTCGAAACGCGCGGCGAAACGCGCAGAGTCCTTCTCCAACCCGTACAGGGCGATGAGCGACGGCTTCTTCGCCGCACCGGGCTCGGTGATCGAGCGGTGATGCGTGGCAACACCCGCGGCAACAGCCAGCACATCCTCCCGCGGAAGGCCGTCGAGAAGCGCGGCGACGAACCCGAGCGAGTAGACCTCATGCCGCTCACCCCAGGGCCGCGCCCCGCCCGGCCCGTTGCCGAACATCCGCTGCGCCCCGCCGCACACCTTTCCGGCGTCGTGCAGCAGGCAGGCGAGTTTGACCACCCACCAGAACGCGCCGGAAGTACCGGGGATGCGGCCCACCCGCTGCTCCAGGGCTGCGCCGCCCTCGAGGGTCCTGGACGAGTGGGTGGTCAGGGTTTCGCCGGGCTCTCCTGGCCTTCGGGGGCTCTTGGCCCAGATCCGGGGCAGGTCGGGGCCGTCGTGGGAATGGCTTCCGTTCACGGGACCGGGCTCCTTTCAGGCCGCGAGCTGGGCGGGGTGGACCGGGGACAGCAGGACGACGGCCTGGCCGCTGTCGGTGCGCAGGCCGGTCTCCAAGGTGGCGGGGCTGCCGTTGGCGGCGTAGCGGTAGGTGTCCCAGATGGTCCGTTGCCGGTCAGCGGACAGGGCGGTGGGCAGTTGCAGGAGCGAGCCGGATCCAGTCTGGTCGGCGGGAACGACGGCATGCCCTTGGGCGCCGGGCCGTTCGGAGAGGGCGGTCCGTTCGGTGCGGGCGGCGGCCAGGTCCTGGCTGCGGCCCAGGCGCAGGAGCCATACGGGCCGGCGGATCGCGTTCTCCCACAGGTCGAGGTCCTCGGTGAGCCAGAGGGTGAGGTTGGTGAACGCGAGGAAGTCGCGCTCCTTGATGGTGGTCGGCGGCTGGACCGTGCCGGGGACGATGGGGTGGTACGTCTCGAGGTCCGTACCGTGTCCTGCGGCGTGGAAGACCATGGCGAAGCGGGTGCGGACGGGGACGTGCTCCCAGCCACCCGCGGCGGCGGCCAGCAGACCGCCGACAGTGCTCGGGGGCGGGCAGGGAAGTCCGACCTGGACCCCGTGGTAAAGGGGGTTGCGGAAGCTGGCGACGGGCGCGGTGACGGTGATCTCGAGTGCTTCGACGGCCATGGTGTCCTCGGGGATTCGGCGGGGGCGTTCGTACCCCTCCCAGGGGCGGTGGTGTCTGGCCGGCCAGACCGGCGGTTGTTCAGTCGCGCGGGTCGCCGAACCAGTCGTCGTGGCCGCCGTCCTGGATCGCGTCGGCGAGGGCTCCGAGGACGGTGCGCGGGTGCCCGATGGTCAGCTCGCCGGCTTCAACAAGGTCCTTCAGCTGGTCGCTGGCCTGGTCGCGCTGGTCGCCGAGGAACCCGGGCGCCCAGCCGAGCGTCACCGTGCCGTCGATCTCGTCGGCCCAGGCGCCGAGTTCCTCCCGCACGGTGTCGGCGTCGAAGCGGACCTGTCCGTCGACGGCGGCGAGGATCCGGCTGAACGGCTGGTTGCCGCCCTTGAGAGGGGCGAGCAGGATCAGCGCGGGGGTGCGGTCCCCGTAGTGGGAGGCGTTCTTCGCACCGCCCTGCGTCGCCGCGATCGTGCGCAGCAGCACCGCGGCGCGGCGGCGGCGCTCCTCGATGGCCAGCAGGATCCCGGTGGTGCCCCGCAGACTGTGCCGGACGGCGCCACCGGCCACCAGCCCGGCTTCGGCGTCGTCGGGCAGGGAGCGCTGGCGAATTCCGGTCTGCTCGAAGTAGCCGAGCCGGGCAAGGTCCAGGCTCAGGTCGCCCGCCAGGACACCGGTGTAGAACTCGTGCTCGTGGATGAGCGGATTCGCGCCGGTGTCGAACCCCCGGCTCATGGTGCCGAAGTCGTGGGTCGGCCGGGTCGGCAGGACGGACACCAGGGTGCCGGTCGCCAGCACGGTCTCGCGCATGAACGTCGCCGACTTCACGGCGGCCATGTAGCCGAACGCGTCGTCGTCCAGGTACAGGTCGGGCCGGCCCGAGGTGTAGGCCTGCTGGTTGGTGCCCTTGTCCTTGCCGGTGCGGATCACCGGCGACGGGGTCTCCGAGGACGGCAGGTTGTCCCGCTGCCACCGCCGCAGGGCCTGCGCGGAGATGTACGGGTAGATACCGCCAGGGCCCCGCATCTGCTTGACCGGTGAGATGTTCCCCTGGTCCGCCGTCGCGCGGCCGTTGTTGGGCGCACCGGCCTGGATGTCCAGGGCGATCCTGCCGCTGAGGTAGGTCATGTCAGTTCTCCTCCTGGTCGAGGGTGGTGAAGTCGGTGTCGTCGAACTCCTCGTCCTCGCCCACCGCGATCGCGGTGTCCCGCGCGGCGAGGTGCTCGAGGACGCAGATGTACAGCAGGTCCCGTGCCGACCAGCTGGTCTGGCCCTGGTCGAACAGCACCCGCCACTCCGTGGTGGACACGAACGTGCCCTGCCGCTGTTTGTCCAGCGTCCAGGCGGTCGCCTCCTTCTTCAGCCACGCCCTCAGGTCGCCGGGCTTGCGGGTGGCCACTTGGAAGGACTTGAGAGTCCCTGCCTCGGCCAGGACGGTGGCGATGCGCCCGGCGACGCTGCTGACGTGACCGACGTCCTTCTCGTGCATGGTGAGGAGCACCTCCGTGATGTAGGAGCGGATGAGCGGGACCAGCTCACGGGTGGCGGCCGGCAGGACCCCGTCCTCACTGCGGTCCTTGAGCCACGCCACGGCCGCCGACGCGACACGCTCGGGATGGTTGAAAGCCCGCCAGGCCAGCATCCGCAGCCCGCCGACCTTCGCCGTCGCCTGCGCCCGCGCCAGGTGCCGAAACCCTGCACGCCTCCCGTCGTCGCGCAGCGTCGTACGCAGCCACTCCGCGAGCGGCTGCTCGGCCTTGTCCGAACGGATCTTCTGGTCCTGGTTGTTGTTGCTGAACGCGTACACCTCGACGCCGTCCGTCACCCGGTACGGCCAGTGCCGCAACGCCCGCAGCGCCCCGAACTCGGGGACGAACGCCCCGCCGCTGCGGGCGAGCCCTCCGGCGCTCGCGATGGCCGCCTGGTTGCGCTGCACCTCCCGGCCCGTGGCCCGGGCCAGGAAGGCGTCGTCCCAGCTGAAGACACCGGACAGCAGGCCGCCACCGGCCGCGCACGCGTATGGCAGTGCATGGAAGCAGGTGACGCACGGAAAGCAGAGCGGGGTGCCCTGATGCCCGACGACCGTGGTGTTGCGCTGGTCGACCGACGCCCCCAGCGGGATGTCGAGCTTGCCGTACCAGCCAGCAGCCGGGCGCCCGCACAAGCTGCACGGCGCCTGCGGCCGCTGGTCGACGGGCTTCGGGGAGCGCCACGCCTTGATCCGCTCCCGGATCTCCTCGGGCTCCCGCTTGCGGTTCGACGGATGGTTGACCGCCGAATTCGGCCACAATAGATAGGAGACCCCCAGCAGGTACCAGCCCGGCTCGCCCTTCGGAACCCGCGCGGCGGCGGTCAGGTCCTCGACCATCCGGTCGACGACCCCGTCAAAGCCCGCCGGCGCCACCCCCTCCGGCGTCCCCGCCCCCGCTAAGGCGGCAACCGCGAACGCCCCAATGCGCTGCAACGGATGTGGCGTCAGAACCAAGCTCTTCTGCCCGAGGTCGGACACGGCCACGCCGGTCATCCGCGGGCCTCCTCAACGGCGCGGACCCAGCCGAAGCCGCTGGAGTTCGCCTGCCCGATCCCCCACGCCCACAGTGCCCGCAGCGTCACCGGATCACCCGCGACCCGCACCTCCACGTGCGCCCCCGGCTTGCCGCCGCGGTTCCCGCCCCCGCTGGTCACGAACGACGCCCGCGGCCCCACCCACGTGACCGCGTCAAGCCGCACCCCGTCGGGCAGATCGAGTGTCCGCGCCTTACGGACCAGGTTCTGCGCCGTGTAGGCGTCCCAGCTGACCTCGCCCGGCAACAGCCAGCCCTGCCGTGCCTGCCCCGGCGTGGCCCGGGCCGCACGGTTTTTTGTGGCGTTGAACCCGCCACCCTTCATGACCGTCGGCGTCACGGTCCGCAGCAGCGCGATGCCGTCCGCGAAGTCCGGTGCCGGTACTTCCTCCACGCCGGTCACGTGAAACGCGGTGGCCCCCCAGGCGATGACGGGCAGCCGGTCCAGGCCCGCCCGGATGCCCTCCGCCACCGCGGACACGGGGGATCCGACTTCGAGCAGGCCCGTGCCGGTTGACGGCAGCCCGGCAGCGCCGGAACGGCCGGCTGTGGGGAAGACCGGGCCCGAGTAGCCGAACGGCACCATTCCGAACGGGCCCCAGCCCTCGGCGTGCAGGACCTGGCCAAGCTCGGGTGCCGCCCTGCTGAGCAGGTCGTACACCAGCCCGCGCCCCGGGGCCAGGACCTCACCCCACGGGATCCGGCGGGCGGCGGTGTGAATCGTCAAACGCAGGCGCACAGACGGTGCCCCCCTTGGTCAGTCCACCGGACGCTCAACGGCGCCGTTGTCAGTGGCGGATGGCAGCGTGGTCCCCAGATCACAGCCCATCCCGGACATCACTTCAAGTAGTCAAGTGATCACTTGAAGTGGTTGATGGTCCGGGATGCTACCCAGCCCGTCGGACTGAGCGCAAATCAGACCACCACACACGACGGGCCATGGCGCATGCCCAAAGTGCTTCCATTGAAGTACAGTTGGTGGCCTCTGTGAGAGGTCGCAACTGTGTCGCGGTCTGATTAGACGCCGCTGGACCGACGGATGTACCGCCCCTCCGAGGGGTAGCAACTTGAACGTATCCAGCAAGTCCTCAGGCTTGTTGACTCCGTGGTAAATCCCACCTTCTGAGAGACACCAACACGCCGTGGTGCTGCGCACGGCCGTGCGAAAGCGCGGTCCTAATGATCCCTCTGAGGGGTGCCAACGTGTCCTGCACTGGCGTGGTGTTTCCGCCTGACCCTCACCCTCATCGCCCCTTCGAGGGGGACCAACCACGGTGAGGTGGTGCGCAGGATCGTCCGGTTGTCCCGTCCTCATAGCCTCTCTGAGCTTGACTCTGTCGGGGATCTTGGTGTTCGGCTGCGGGTGATCATGGTGGTGCGCCAGTCTCGCGGGTGCACGATGATCGCGAGATTTCCGAGGAGTCCGAGATGTCGGTCCGTCCCTGTTCGGGTGCCGAGGTCCCGGAGTTGACGGCACGGATGGCGCGGGCCAGCAACCCCGGTGGTACGACGGCGATGTGGGTGCGCGACCGTCTCGACGGCCTGTGGCGGGACGAGGACTTCGCCGACTGGTACCCGCGCGACGGCAGGCCCGGGCTCTCGCCGGCCCAGTTGGCGACGGTGAGCGTGCTGCAGTTCCTGCTGGGCCTGTCCGACCGTGATGCCGCCGAGGCCGTGCGCTGCCGCATCGACTTCAAATACTCACTCGGCCTCGAACTCGACGACCCCGGCTTCCACCACAGCGTGCTGACCGACTTCCGCGACCGCCTGCTCCAGGACGGCCGGGCGGACCGCCTCCTCGACCTCGCCCTGACCCGCCTGAAAGAGGCCGGACTGGTCCGCGAGCGCACCACCCAGCGCACCGACTCCACCCACGTCCTGGCCACCGTCCGCGACCTGACCCGCCTCGAACTGGTCACCGAGGCCGTGCGCGCAGCCCTGGAAGAACTCGCCCGCACCACCGGCCACGCGCTGGACAGCCTGGTCGGCGAGGACTGGGGCCGCCGCTACGGCCGACCGGTTCGCCTGGGCAAGAACCCCACCCGGCCCAAGACCCGGATCAACACCACCGGCGACGACGCCCGCCGCCTGCTCGAACACCTCGGGCACAATCACCCGTCCCTGCTTGGCAGGCCCCAAGTCCAGGTCCTGCGGCAAATCCTGGTGCAGAACTACTACTGGGACCCCGCCGGGCGCCTGCGCTGGCGCGACGAGAACGACGGCAGCGGCCTGCCGCCCTCGGCCAACCGGATCGTCTCCCCCTACGACCCGACGGCCCGCTACGCACGCCGCGGGCAGGTCACCCGCTGGACGGGATTCCTCGCCCACGTGACCGAGACCTGCTCCGGCGACGGACCCAACGTGATCACCGACGTGGCCACCATGCCGGCCACCAGCGCCGACACCGAGGTCCTGCCCGGCATCCACACCCGGCTGGAACGGCGAAGCCTGCTGCCCGACGAGCACCTCGTCGACGGCGGCTACACCTCCCTGCCCCACCTGGAACAGGCTCAGCGCGAACACCGTGTGACCGTTGTCGGACCGCTGCCCGGCAACCCCACCCGCCAGCACCGCCGCGGCGAGGGCTTCGCCCGCGACGACTTCCGCATCGACTTCGACCGCAAGGAGGTCACCTGCCCGCAGGGCCAGGTCAGCGCCGGCTGGCACGGCCCCTACCCGACCTCCTCACCGACCGCCGCTCCACTGATCATCGCCCGCTTCACCAAGGGCCAGTGCCAGCCCTGCCCGGTCCGGGCCAAGTGCACCAGTTCCCGCGACGCCCACCGCTCCGTGGGCTTCCCTCCGCGTGAGCTGCTCGAACTGCAACTGCGCAACCGTGCCGACCAGCAGGATCCGGCCTGGCACAAGCGATATGCGGTCCGTTCCGGCATCGAGGGCACCATCTGCGAGTTCGCCCACGGCCATGGCATGCGCCACTGCCGCTACCGCGGGCAGGCCAAGGCACACCTACAGCACGTCCTCACCGCCATCGCCGTCAACATCGAACGCCTCAGCAAGCAGGCCCCCGACGAAGGCGCGCCCCCACGACCGCCGACAGCCTTCCAGACACACCTCGACCAGCAGGGCATCTCGCGCCTACGTTCCTGGCGAGCCGTCAGCTGACACGGAAGCAACCAAGATCCCCGACAGAGTCAAGCTGAGACCGTGTTTGAGAACTGCCGTGTCCCGTTGCTGAAGGGTTCGTTGAGCTCACCGTGAGCGGTGTTCGGGGTGGGTATCCGTCGGACATGACGGATGAGCAGTGGGCGCTGGTCGAGCCATTGCTGCCGCCGGCGCGGGTGGGTCCGAAGGGTGGCCGGCGGGAGAAGCATCCGCGGCGGCGGATCGTGGACGCGATCTTCTACGTCGTGCGAACCGGCTGCGCCTGGCGGCAGCTGCCGAAGGACTTCGCGCTGTGGCCGACGGTGTACTGGTACTTCACCTGGTGGCACGACGATGGCACCGTCGAGCGCATCCATGACGCTCTGCGCGGCAAGGTCCGTGAAGCCGACGGCCGCGATGTGGAGCCGAGCGCCGGGCTGATCGACTCGCAGTCCGTCCGCACCGCCGACACCGTCCCTGCGGGCACCAGGGGCTTCGATGCGGGCAAGAAGGTGAAGGGGCGCAAGAGGTTCATCGTCACCGACACCCTCGGCCTGCTCCTGGCCGTCTACGTCGTTGCGGCGAGCATGCAGGACCGTGACGGCGCGAAGCGGCCGCTGCTGTGGACCAGGCTCGACCATCCCGGCGTCCGGAAGGTCTGGGCCGACCAGGGCTTCGCCGGCCGCCTGGTCGAGTGGACCGCCCAGATTCTCGGCCGCGACCTGGAGATCGTCCGCAAAGACCCGGACCAGCGCGGCTTCCAGGTCCAGCCCAAGCGGTGGGCGGTAGAGCGGACCTTGTGCGCCACGAGGCGCTCTGTTTGTATCCCCGGCTCAGCCGGGAGGAACTCGGAAGGAGGTTCCTGGGCCGAATGACTCACCTGGATCCGAAAGGTGAAGGGGACAAGAGCATGTCAGGAAACCGGTGACCGGGTCCAGTTGTCAGGGACGGTGTGCCGGGCGGCCCGCGCGATATGGCGAAGACTGGATTGTTTGAAGCCCAATCTCCAGAAGGTGCAAGTTCCCATCCGTCGGAAAGACAGCTGAAACCGACGCCGACCCTGCACCGGTTTCGAATGTGACAACTGGTGCAACTTCCGGGGTTCGGAGCGATGTCCAGCGAGGACATTCAAGGAGATAAGTGGGACGCCTAAGTCGCGCTAGAACGTACAGACAGAGACGAACGTGGGATCGCCTACGGGACGCGAGTCCTATGGCGACGGAGGCCCCGTAGTAGTCGCCGGAGTCACGCCCGGCCGGGGAGGACGGGAAAGCCGTCCGCAGGGTGAAGGGGGCCGGGTGATTCGGACACCCGGATATGGGGAGGTATGCGAAATGCAGAGCGCCGCAACGGTGCTGGGTGTCCTGCGTGAACGCGGCAGGCGCCGCCTGCCGTGCAATGAACTGTATCGACAGCTGTTCAACCCGCAGTTGTATCTGCGGGCCTACGGCCGCATCTACGCCAACCACGGCGCGATGACGCCCGGGGCCACGCCGGAAACCGTGGACGGCATGTCCCAGCGGAAGATCGACCGGATCATCGAGGCGATGCGCCACGAGCGCTACCGCTTCCGGCCGGTCAGGCGCGTGCACATCCCGAAGAAGAACGGGAGCACGCGCCCGCTGGGGCTGCCGACCTGGTCGGACAAGCTCGTCGGCGAGGTGGTCCGCCTGCTCTTGGAGGCGTACTACGAGCCGACATTCTCCGACCGATCGCATGGATTCCGTCCCCGAAGGGGCTGCCACACCGCGCTGCGGGAGGTGGCCCACACCTGGACCGGGACGTCCTGGTTCATCGAAGGGGACATCGCCGACTGCTTCGGCAGCCTGGACCACCAGGTCCTGCTGTCGATCCTCGGCGAGAAGATCCATGACCAGCGGTTCCTGCGGCTGGTGCGCAACATGCTCAATGCCGGATACCTGGAGGACTGGAAATGGGGAGCCACGCTCTCCGGAGCACCGCAAGGCGGAGTGGCCTCCCCGATCCTTTCCAACATCTACCTGCACATGTTGGACGAATTCGTCGAGACAGTTCTGATCCCGGAGTACACCCGTGGAGAGCGCCGGGTCAGAAACCCCGCGTATTTGGAGTTGCAGAATCTGCTGGCGAAAGCCCGCCGGCGCGGTGACCGGGCCCAGGCCAGGACACTGCGTCAACGGATGGTGAGCCTGCCGAGCGCGGATCCCAACGATCCGTCATATCGCAGGCTTCGCTATGTCCGCTACGCAGACGACCACCTCCTCGGATTCACCGGACCGAAAGCCGAGGCCGAGCAGATCAAGCACCGCCTGGCCCAGTTCCTGCGTGACGAACTCAAGCTGGAACTCTCCCAGGAGAAGACGCTGATCACCCACGCCCGCACCCGGGCGGCACGGTTTCTCGGCTACGAGATCACGACCCAGCACAATGACACGAAGAAAATCGGCCGCTACCGCAGGGTCAACGGCCAGATCGCCCTTCGTGTCCCAAGGGACGTGATCAAAGCCAAATGCGAGCCCTACCTCGCCCGCGGCAAGCCCGCGAAGCGAACGGAACTGACCAACGGCAGCGATCACGCGATCGTCGCCACGTTCGGGGCCGTCTACCGGGGCATCGTCCAGTACTACCTGCTCGCCGGAGACGTCTTCCGGCTGCACCGCCTGCAATGGGTCATGGAGACCTCCATGCTCAAAACCCTTGCAGGCAAGCACCGTTCGACCGTGACGAAGATGGCCGCCAAGCACAAAGCCAGAATCGACACACCCAACGGGCCCCGAGTCTGCTTCGAGGCCCGCATCGAGCGGAAGAACAGGAAGCCGCTGGTGGCGCGGTTCGGCGGAATCCCACTCCAGCAGCAGCGGTCGGCGAAGGTCGTCGACCGTCGGCCTGTCTGGGTGGACTATCCGCAGAAGGAGCTGATCACCAGGCTCCTGGCGGACACCTGCGAGGTCTGCGGGGCCACCGGTGATGTCCAGGTGCATCACGTCCGGGCCCTCGCCGACCTCGCTCGTGCCGGATGGCTGCCGTCCGACTGGGCGCGCGTCATGCTCGACCGGCGGCGCAAGACCCTCGTGGCCTGCGCTTCCTGCCACGACCGCATCCATCAGGCACGAACGGCAGGATCACTCACGCTGTGATCACTGGAGAGCCGGATGACAGGGAAACCGTCATGTCCGGTTCGGCGGGAGGCCGCGCGGAAAAGGACCTGCGAGTCAGGCACCTCGCCGCGCGGCCGACCCAACCTCTTGGCTCACCGCCCACCGGCGCCTCGCCCGGGACTACGAGACCAGCCCCGCCCACTCCGAGACGGTGATTCGCTGGGCCATGTCGGCATCATGGCCCGCAGGCTCACCCGGGGCCGTGCTGCGACGCGCCCCGGCCCACGCCGGCTCGTGCGGCAATCCTCGTAGAGAGCCCGCCGACCCCTCGCCAGCGGCAGCTGCTATCGCCGAGCTACCGAGTCAGGAACCCCTCGATCTCGCGTTTCAGGGCCGGTGGCACGTTGGCCAACTTCGAGGCGATCATGCGGACCTCTCGTCCGAGATCGGGGAACTCGCTCCAGTCCTCCGCACTCCTGGTGAGCACGGCGGCCAGCAGGTCGCCCTCGTATATGTCGCCTTCCGCCAGTGGGTCGACCCGGAGGACCTCCACCGCCAGGGGCAGGAGATAGGCAAGGCCCACGTCTTGCCTGATCAGCAACCGCATGTCCTCGACCGTCAGGCCACCGATCGGCTTGCGCCGAAGCTTGCGCACGGTCGCCATCATCCGCGTTTCGCCGCCCGATGGGGCCGACCAGCGGTCGCGCTCAAGCTCCTCAAGGGAGCGGTCACGGTTCACGAGTCGAGTCACCGACCGATCGTCCCATGGCAGATCTCAAACGCGGTCTGAGGGACCCGGTGGGCCCTATCTGGCCGACTACTTGCTGCCATACCGTGAGACCCTCTTCGCCCCTTTGAGGGGTCGCAACATATAGCCGGCGCCGACCTTGACAGGTCCGCGGGACTCCTCATTGCCCCTTGAGGGGGAGAACATTCGCACCGGCTTCAATGTCCACTGTTCCGGGGTCCTGATCGCTTCTCTAGAGGGGGGTGGCATGGCGTCGGCGAGCAGAAGTAAGAGCACGGTCGGCCCTCATCGCCCCTTCGAGATGTAATAGTTACTGCACCCATGCCGGAGCGCCCTTTACCCTGAGGGCTTCCCCATCTTCCCTTCAAGGGGTGCCAGTGCGGCTTATGTGGTGACTGATGGTTGCGCGCGGCGCGGGTGTTCATTGTTCCTTGGAGGGGTAATAACGTCACCGAGTTGGCGACCGGTTTTCCGGTGGCTGAGCCCCTATCTCCCCTTCGAGGGGTAATATCCGGGAGGTCGGCCCGTACTGCGGGCAGGTCGAAGCGGTCCTTATCGCCCCTTCGAGGGGTAGCAACTTGAACGTATCGGCCATGTCATCGGCCCGCGGGTCGCCTCATCGGTCCTTGGATGGGCAGCATGACCACCTGCTCCTCGGCCGCCTCGACCCCAGCAGGCGTCGCCTTGTCGAGCACCCGCGCATGGATCTCTCAAGGTCCCGCGCGGACTGCGCCCCGCGGGCTGGGTGCGCTGGGCTGTCAGGCGGGCTGTCGGCAACGGGTGAAATGAGGTTCTGGATCACTTTCCGGGCTCTGTCGCTGATTGAGGGGTCTTGGCTGGTTGGTCATGGTGATAGGAGGATGCGGCGGCGTAGGAGGTCGAAGTTGGCTCGGCCGTACATCTGTCTCTTCAGCAGCTTGATCCTGGTTACGTTGCCCTCGACCGCTCCCGAGGTGAGCGTGGTGTTCAGGGCCGCGAGAACGGCTGCGTGGTCGCGTCGGATGCCGCCGGCCAGGGTGCGGAGTTCTGGTTGTCCGTCGAGGCGGACGTCGGCGAGCCAGACGTCGAGGGCCAGGTGCTCGCTGCGGCGTTCGCGCACCATGGTGGCCAGGCGCCGGGTGTACTGGGTGGTCGTGGCCAGGGCCGGGCTGCGTTTGCACAGCTCGTCGAGGCACTTGCGTTCGGTGTCGTCGAGCCGCTCGGGTCGGCGCATGATCCAGTCGGTGACGCGGCGGACGGTCAGGTGGGGCAGTGGGGCCTCCGTCGGGATTGCTCCGGTTCGGTAGAGCCGCAGATGGCGCTGAACGGTGTTGACGTCACCGCGGTAGCCCAGTTGCCGGATCTCGCGGGTGAGTGCGGAGGCGTTGGTGCAGCCTTCCATCCACCGGTGGTGCAAGTAGCGCCGGTAGTCGTCGATCACGCTGGGACGGTGGGTCGCCGCGACGAGGAGTTGCTCCACGTCGGCGGCTCGGGCGAAGCGCAGGACGGTGCCGCGGCCGGCTGTGGACGTCCAGCTCGTTCGAGCCGGCAGTCCCAGAGCGGGGCATGTCGTCCTGCTCTTCTCCGAGGGCGAGGGGTTCGCGCAGGTCGGCGCGGTGACGGCCGACGACACGTTCGACGGCCTCGGCGAGGTTGTGCAGCAAATGCCACGCGTCGGCGACCTGTTGGGCCTGCGGCGCACCCGTTCGGGCACCGTCGCGGAAGGATCCGGCGCGGTCACGGCAGATCGTCCGCACTTCGGGGTGGTCGCGCAGCCAGGTGGCGAAGGTGTTCGCGGTGCGATCGGCGAGGACGTCGACCGGGCGGCGGGTGTCCATGTCCACGAGGACCGTCGCGTAGGTGTGACCGCGGCGAACGGCGAACTCGTCCACTCCCAGACGTGGGACGAGGCCCGGCGACGGGACGGGCAGCGCGCGGATGAGACGAAGCAGGGTGTCGCGGCAGGTGGTGATGGCCAGACGACCGGAGAGCCGGGCTCCGGCTCGTCCGCCCAGGAACAGGGCGATGTCGGTGAGCTGAGCGGTGAGCGCGGTCGTGCGGCGCGCGTGCCGGGACGTCAGGGCCGGGATCTGCTCGGCGAACGTCCGCCGCCCGCACCGGTCGTTCCCGCACACGAGACGACGCGCCCTCAGCTCCAGGCGCACCCGTCGGCCAGCTATCGGGCGATCCGCAAGACGACGCCTGTAGTAGCAGTGCAGCCGCGACGATATCCGCCCACACCCGGGGCAGGCGGCCGCCGCCGCCGACCGCACCGCGAGACGAACCTCGTCTTCCCCGAGAACCATCTCCTCGACCTCCACCCCGTGTCGGCGTACGAGTCAACATGCACCACCTCGTACGAGTGACTGTGCACCAGAGTTGATGCGGTGACCTGCTGTTGTCCGTGAGCCTGCTGTCGTCGGTTTCTAACGGCAAGGGAGGCGGTCGGCAGTGGTCTTGGATCCGCATCGCTGGCTGGAGTTGAGGCGATATCGCGCGCTGTACGACTCCGGCGCGATGAGTCAGCGGCAGATCGCGCAGGCGACCGGGCTGAACCGCCGCACGGTCGCGAAGTACCTGTCCGGACAGGTCCCGGCCGCGCCTCCGCAGCGGGCACCGGGTGCCCTTCCCCGGCCGCGGACGGTCGACGAGGTCGCCCCGCTGATCGACGCAATGCTGCGGTCCGAGGTCCTGCTCAAGGGGACGGTGATCCACGAACGGCTGGTCCAGGAGTACGGGATCGCCATCAACTACCAGCGGATCGAGATCTACTTGCAGGAAGCGCGGCCCCGGATCGCCGAGGAACTCGGTATCAACCCGGGCGAACTCGCGGGCCTGCACCGCCGCTTCGAGGTCGTGCCCGGCGCGCAGGCGCAGGTGGACTGGGGCGATGAAGGCAGGGTTCTCGCCCACGTCGGCATCCCGAAGGTCTACTCGTTCCACATGACGCTGTCGTACTCGCGCGACCCGTTCTGCTGCTTCACCACCAGCCAGGACCTCGCGACGTTCTTCGACTGCCACCGGCAGGCGTTCGCGCACTTCGGCGGTGTGCCGATGAGCATCGTCTACGACCGCACCAAGACCGTCGTCCGCCGGCACGTCGCCCCCGGCGAGGCGGTCCCGCTCCACCCCGAGGCGGTCGCGTTCGCCGGCCACTACGACTTCGACATCGACGTGCTCGCCGCCTACCGGCCCCAGGGCAAGGGCCGTGTCGAGCGCCAGGTGCTCATCGTCCGCGACCACGTCCTGGCCGGCCGGGCCTTCTCCTCCATTGAGGAACTCGACGCCGCGTTCACGGCCTGGGTGCCACTACGGCGCGCGCGGGTCCACGGCACCCACGGCGAGGTCATCGGCCTGCGCGCGATCCGCGACCACGTGGCCCTGCGGCCACTGCCCAGGACGCCCTACGTGGTCGCGCAACGCCACCTTCGGCACGTCGGCAAGGACTGCCTGGTCGCCTTCGACGCCAACCTCTACTCGGTCCCCGCCCGCCGGGTCCGCCCCCGCCAGCTGGTCGAAATCCGGGCCACAAGGTCCCAGGTCGTGCTGCACTCCACCGTCCCCGACTCGGCCGGCAGCACCCTGCTGGCCGTCCACTCCCGGGCGGTGGGCCGCGGCGCCCGCATCGTCGACGAGCGGCACTGGGACGGCCTGCCCAAGGGCGACACCAGGCGCGTCACGACGGGGGACATCGTTCCCCGGCCCCGCCACGAACAGCCGCTTGCTGAGGATGCCGGTCCGCTTCGGGCCCTGCTCAACCGAGCCGCCGCCGCCCGCGTCGAGGTCGGCCGCCGACCGCTGTCGGTCTATGACGAGCTGACCGGAACCCGTCCGTTCACCACCAACTCCAGCCAGAAGGACGCCCGTTGAGCCAGCTGGTCAGCAACCGCATCCGCACCATGGCCGTGAAGCTGGGCCTGCCCCACCTCGCCGAGAGCCTGAACCAGTACGCCCAGCGGGCGGACGAGGCGAAGATGGGCTACCTCGACTTCCTCGACCTCCTTCTCGCCGAGGAACTGGCCGTTCGCGACGACCGCCGCTTCCGCCAGGGCCTGCGGCTGTCGAAGCTGCCGCACCACAAGACTCTGGAGGACTACGACTTCTCCTTCCAGCCCGAGCTCGACCCGCGCAAGGTCAAGGACCTGGCCACGCTGTCGTTCGTCGAGGCCAAGGCGAACGCTGCCCTGCTGGGGCCGCCCGGGGTCGGGAAGACCCACCTGGCCGTCGCTCTGGCGGTCGCGGCCTGCCGGGCCGGCTACTCGATCTACTTCACCAGCCTCGACGACATGGTCCGCCACCTCAAGGCCGCCGAGGCCGCCGGGCGGCTGGCCAGCAAGCTCCGCACCTACCTGCGGCCGAGCGTCCTCGTGGTTGATGAGGTCGGCTACCAGCCCCTGGAACGCGCCGAGGCGAACCTGGTCTTCCAGGTGATCTCCAAGCGGTATGAGAAGGGCTCGATCATCCTGACCTCGAACAAGACCTTCAGCAAAGCGCACACGTTCCGGCGAACATGTGCGAGGCGGTGCCGAAAGTCGACGGGTTCAGGACGGAGATTCCGTGCTGCGGACAACTGCGGCGGCTATCAGCGCTACCAGGTTGTCGGTCCAGCAGTCCGATTCCTTGGTGGCGATGTCGGCACCACAGCTTGCACAGACGAGGTTGGGGCCGTCCTGGCCGTCGAGTCCGCAGCATCCGTTGCGACGCCTGGAGTTGGGGTGCAGAGCGGTGCCCGGCACGTCGTCAGGGTGCAGGATGAACAGCGTGGCGTCGTAGCTGGTCACATAGGTGCCCTGCGTCACCCGCGGGTCGGCGATGCGGTGGTCGGACAGGTGATCCCTGCCCGGAGATGCCTGTGCTTCCTGTAGATCGCCGGTGAGAGGGTGCTCGCAGTTCGCGCAGGTGAAGAGGGTCACCTGGACATTGTGCCGGTCAGACACTGCCAACCTCGGAGAATTTCTCTGAGCTATGGGAGCCGGCCAGCGTCGACGTGGTCGGCGAGGTAGATCATGACGCCTTCGGGGTCCATGCCGAGGGCTGCGGCGACGAGCTTGGGATCGAGGGTGTTCACGAGGTCGGCGAGTCGGGTGCTTCGCAGGGTTCGGGGTGGGATGCCGCAGGGGTCCAGGAGGTGGCTGACGTAGGCGGTCGAGGCCGGTGCCCGGCCGGTCCTGGTGATCCGGGTGACGATCACGTGGGGGTTGTCGGTGTGCTGGTCCGCGCGGTGGGCCAGGCAGCGTTGGAGTACCGACCAGCTGGCCGGGTCCATGGGCACCGGATGCGGCCGTTTACCCAGACGGATGGTTCGGTTGGCGGGGTCGAGGTCGTCCACGCGCAGGAGCCGGACCTCGCTGCTGGAGGCCGCGTGGAGGAGGGCCAGGATTCCGAGCAGTGCCTCGTGCGGGTGCGCGTCGGTGCCGGTGGTCCAGCGGCGGAACAGCTGCCGCTGCTGGTCGACGGCGACGGTGGTGCCGCTGAAACCCGACGGGCCTTTGCCCTTCACGCCCCGGGTGGGGTCGATGAGTACGACCTTGCGGGAGCGGGCGAAGCGGAAGTACTGCCGCAGCACGGTCAGTCGGCGTTGGCGGGCCTTGGGCGTGGTCGCCAGGAACGCCTCGATGTCGTGGACATCGGTCAGTGCCCAGTCCCGCTTGTTGCGGGTGCCGGTCAGGAAGCGGGCGAGGTCGCGGACGATGGCCAGGGCCGCTTCGATGGTGCTGTCGGTTCGCGGCAGGGTGCCGGCTTTCACGGCGCGCTCGCGTGCTCGCAGCATGGACTCGGCGAACGCCTGGACCTGCGGTCGCAGCGGGAGTGGGGTGGCGTCGATGCGGCGTCGGCGGCGTCCGGCGGCGAGCCGTTGCGCTTGGTCGGTGGGAAGGGCGAGGCCGCGCTGGGTGAAGAAGCCTTCGAGCGCGCGGGCGAGGGAGCCCATCGAGCGGCCGGGGCGACGGGCGCGGTCCAGCAGTGTCTGGGGGTGGTTGGGGTGTTCGTCCTGCAGGAGCCTGCCCAGTGTGCTGATCATGGTGCAGGCGCGGCTCACGCAGTGCCGTTCGGCGAGATGGCCGGCGAAGTCAGCCAGCCAGGGCGCGGGCTCGGTGAGCCGCGCGGCCAGATTCTCGGCGGCGGTGAAGGGTCGGTCGGGGTGCTTTTGCCAACAGGCTGAACACAGCCCGAGCCCGGCATGACGCCGCAACTGGCCGCAGGCGGCGCACTGCTGCGGTGGCTGCTTGGTCTGCCGCTGGCGCGAGCAGTGGCCGCACCATCCGGTGCCGGTCTGCAGGAAGCCGGGCCGCTGGCAGCGCGGGCAGACCCGTTTCGCGGCCTGCCTGTCCGCTTCGCGTCGGCAGATCCCGCAGTGGCTGGCGGTCGGTGACCGGACCGGGCGGCCGCAGCCCGCGCAGGTCCGCGCGCAGGTGATGCACCGTCCGGTCTCGGCCTGCAGGACGCGTGACCTCCCGCAGCCAGGGCAGGACGCGCGGGCGGCCTCGTCCTTCATCCGGGCCGTGCAGCGGCAGCAGTGCTGCCGGTCGATGAACCCAACCGGCGCCCCGCACCCGACACAGTCCCGCTGCCTTTTGCCCATACCTCGCCCGCACCTCCTTCGGTCAGATCGGCGGCATCGACCGGCCCCGGGCCGAGGCGACCCGGGGCAAATCTGCTGCCGGTCGAGGAGGAGCCGCAGGGCGTTCGACGGGGGCGGTGTCGACCTCGATCAGGTCGTTGGGGGTGCACTCCAGCGCGGTGCACAACGCTGCGAGCGTGGACATCTTCACCTGGGAGGGTTCCTTGGTGAACAGGGCCGACACCGAGGCGGAGGACAGTTCCAGGCCGGCCCTCTCGGCCAGGAGCCGCCGCAGCTGGGCGCCGGTCCAGACCTCGCGCTGGGCGGCCGCCATCCGCAGCTTCCACTTGATGTTCACGGCGTGGGTTCCTCTCCGCTGAGCTCGCCGAGCGTGGTGGTCACGGCGCGTCGATAGGCGTCCTCGATGAACGTGGCCGAGGGCCGGACGTATCTCATGGTCGAACTGACCGTCCAGTGACCGAGTAGCTGCTGGATGGCCACCAGGTCCACTCCGCGCTCGTAGTTGTGAGTCGCGCAGGCCCTCCGCAGAGCATGAGGGCTGAACCGATCGGCGGCCGGACGACCCTCCAGCTCCATCAGATAGCGCAGGCGGTTGCGGACGGTGCCCTGGTGAAGGTGGCCCCCCGACTCATCGGCGAACAGCGCGGGCGAGTCGGGGAACTTGCCGCGGACATCGTCGAGGAACCAGCGCAGGACCAGATCCAGCTGGTCGAGCATGGGCACCCAGCGCGGCCGGGGCCCGGAGGTGTGAGCGCCCTTGCCGAAGCGCACGTGTAGCTTGCCGAACGGGCCACGGCCGAAGTGCACATCCGGGCGGTCCAGGAGCGAGGCCTCCTCCGAACGCAGGCCGGCGTGATACAGCGTCCGGAACAGTGCGTAGTCGCGGGCGGCGGGCGCGTACTTGCGGGCGGTGGCGATCCGGGCCTTGAGGAAGTCGAAGAACTCCTCGACCCGCTCGGGGGTCGGCGGCGGCATCAGGGCCGGGGAGTCGTCGCCGACATGCCGCGAGGCGTTGAACTCGTCGACCGGGCAGACCAGCCGGACCCCGAACGCGGCCTCAATCTCGACAGCTTTGCGGGCCTGCAGGAACCGGTGGAAGCCCTTGAAGATCTGGACGTATCCGCGGCGGGTGGACGGCGCTCGCCCCTCCACGGCCAAGCCGCCGACCACGCGGTCGATGTCTTCGGGCGTGACATCCCACGCCGGCCGACCCAGCGCCTTCAACGTCCGCTCCAGCAGGCCGATGTCGTTGTCGACCGTCACGGGGCTGAACCCCCGGGCCCGCCAAGAGGCGACAAACGCCTCCACGCACAGGGCCTGGAACTCCCACGGATCCCAGGCAACGGGCACCTCGGGCACCGTCCGGCCCTCGATCACCCGCAGACGCGGCTCCACCATCCGGCACACCTTCCTCGCACCTGACGAATGAAGGTAGCGCCTACAGAACCACGCTGTCAGCAAGACAATCAAAGAGACGCCCCGACCCCTGAAACGCCCAGGTCGCAGGGCACTCTCACCCAGAGGAACAAGTGCCAGCCCCAGTTGAGTGGGGACAGGTGTTCGGTGACGAGGTCCTCGCCACCGCCATCCTCGACCGGCTCCTCCACCACTGCGACGTGATCTCGATCAACGGCAACAGCTACCGACTCAAGAACCGCCTCCAGGCCATCGACCGAGACACCGACGTCGCCTGAGCGATTGCCCCGGCTCACTGGAGCACGGATGCCTCATCATCGCTCATGGCCTGGTAAACAGTCACCATCGCAGCCACAGCGTCGACTTCGATCGGTCCGGTCATCCTCAGCCAGACCAGTTCGGGCAGGTCCTCGGAGCGGTCGAGTCGGCCGACCGCCTCGGCGGGCCAGGGCAACGGCAGCTTCGGCAGATGGACGAGGGAGATCCCGTCGACGAAGGAGGTGGAGGACAGGCCGGGTCCCCACGGGCGGACCGAGCGGAGATCGGACAGCGAGATCACTACATCGGGCTTCCACGGCCCCACGCGCAGCCACACGTCCAGCGTGTTGTCCTCGCGGTCCTCGTTGGACTCGTCCAACGAGATGCGCTCGATGAAGTAGCGAATGCAGGGCTCCAGCCTCCGCGCCGCATTCGTGCATCGGTTCTTGAAGGCGTCGAGTGCCCCGTGTTCGTCGACCACGGCACAAGACTACGGCGAGTGGAACGGTCCACAGGAGCACTCTTCAGACATCTGACCGATGATCTCACCGCCCCTTGGCTGCCCAAGCCAACCTATGCGGTGCCAACGCCGTTCACACCTCGTTGAGACGGGTCAGTGGTGCACACAAGTCCGTACGCACTGGAGCACTCAGATCAGTACGCGGACACCCCGATCCCCGGGAAGAGAAGGTCCGCCACACGCACCGCATCCATCACGCCCAGGTCATGCCCACCACCGGATCACGGTCGGCACGCACCCCTCAATCAGCGACAGAGCCACTTTCCGTGCCAGAGCCACGGAGCGTCACGGGAACCGCGATCATGGACGGCCATGGCTGACGATCTCCTCCAAGACCTCTGGCTCCACCAGACCCACGACGTCGCGGTCAACATCCTGACCGTCCACGCCGACCGCGTCACCGACCACGCCGTGACGACCGGCGCCGAGGGTCTGTCCAGTGAACGGCTCTGACCCGTAATCGGTGGTAACCGAGTGTGATTCAGGCGAGGAGGATGCGGTGGCGGAGGAGCGCGAATCCGGC
>NZ_JBSHBN010000160.1:0-21651 GCF_053612025.1 Kitasatospora sp. NPDC054768 | reverse complement strand
GGGTGGGACCCGGGCCAGCCGAGCCGGGGAGCCGGCGGGCGCAGGCGGGGTGAGAGCGCTGGTAGCGGGTGTTCAGGACGGCTGGTGTGGTTGGCGTGTGGTGGGAAGGAGCCAGTCGGTGGTGCTGGAGGGCTGGTGTGGGGGTACCGCGCGGGGTGTGCCGCGGTAGTTCAGGTACATGCCGGTCAGCACGGTGACCTTGGCGCGCAGGACCCAGGGCTCGAACGGCTTGACGATGAAGTCGACTGCCCCGGCGTCGTAGCCGCGCAGCGAGTTCTCCGGGTCGTCGCCGATCGCGGTGACGAAGATGATCGGGATGTCGCGGGTGTGGGCGCGGCGCTTGATCTGGGCGGCGGTAGCGTAGCCGTCCATCCCGGGCATCTGCACGTCCAGGATGATCACGGCGATGTCGTTGTGCTGGAGCAGCGCCTTCAGGGCATCCGCGCCGGACGCGACGGCCAGTACGTCCCAGTCGGCGGCCGCGAGGACGGCCTCGAAGGCGACGAGGTTCGCTGGCTGGTCGTCGACGACGAGGACGCGGGGTCTGCAGACGGGACCGGAAGCGGGGGCGGGGGGTTCGATGCGCAGCAGGTCTTCGCCGGCCTGCTGCTCGGCCACGATCAGCTGGCGTTCCAGCAGCTCGCAACGTGCCTCGGCGGTGAGCTGGCGCCGGCGTGCTTCTCCGAGTTCGGCCTTCAGCCGGGCGATCTCCTCTTCCAGGGCTTTCTTCTCGCGGAGCAGGCCTTCGCGGTCCCCGGAGTACACGACGATCTCGTCCGCGCGGGCGCGCTCGTGCGCCCAGTCGTTCTCGAGCTGGTTGAGGCGCAGCTCGAGGTCGGCGATGCGGTGGTTCTTGTCGAGCAGGGCTTCGCCCAGGACGTCGCTGTGGGCGGCGGAGCGCCGGGAGAGGCGGTCGGCCTCGGCCAGCTGGAACTGCAACTGCTGGAGGGCGTGGCTGACCGAAGCGTTGGTCTTCTGCGCGGTCGAGTGCAGGGAGCGCAGGAGCTCGATCGTGTCGGGGGTCGCGACGCTGCCGCGGTCGGCGCCGACGTCGGTGAGCAGGTCCTGGACGAATTGCCAGGGTGGGATCCGCTGTCCGGACAGGTAGCGGGACAGGGCGCCGGGGCTCAGGTGCCGGCGGGCGCTGTAGCGGCGCATCGACACGGTGGGTCGTAGCCCTGCGAACAGGCTGCGCAGGGCCTCGGCGAAGGCGCGGCACTCGTTGTTCAGGTCGGGGTTCAGCGGTTGCAGGTTCCCCACCTGTCCACCCCCTGGTGTCTTGTCGGCCGCCACGGTACCGCCATCCTTGCAGTATTGGATGAAGCGGCCCGGAGAGCCGGAGCATCCGGGCCCGCGCTGGTGTCAGGAAGCGTGCTCGTCCTCTGCCGGTTCCTCGGGGCCGGCGATGAGCTGGTTGACGAGCAGTACGCCGGCACCGAAGGCGCCGACGCCGTACAGGACGCACTGAGCCAGGTGCAGGCCCCCTGCGGAGGCCAGGAGTCCCGCGCCGACACCCGTCAGCATGCCGATCAGCAGGACCAGGGTCGCCCTGGTCGACAGCAGTGCACGCTGCACCTTGAACCTCCTCGATCCGTGGCGGCCCTCGCCGTCCACGACCTGGCCGCCAGCCGGACCGGTCTGACGGTGCGTCACAGAATGGACGGGGCGGAGGGTGTTGCGCCTGTGTTTCCGGGGCGGAAACACCAAATGGAAACACCGACCGTCGCTACCTGCCCCTGGTCGAAGTGTTGCGCCGCAAGGGCGTGTTCGGTCCGGGGGAGTTGCGGGTAACCGAAGGTGGGCTGGGGAGGAGCGGGCGTGGGCGACACGGCGCCAGGTGGAGGGTTCGAGGTTGATCCGGACGTCGTGTTCAGGGCGTCGGTGCAGTTCCTCGGCTCGAAGGACTTCGTCTACAACATCGCCTCGGGGGTGGCGGGCGACCTCGTGTCCTCGGCGGGGATGGCAGGCGACGACACGATCGCCCACAACTTCGCGAAGAAGTACGAGCCGGCGGCCAAGAGCATGGTCAAGGCGATCGGCACGGCCGGGCAGGGCATGGCGACGATCTCCAGCCGCCTGCTGACGATGGCCGCCGGCTACTTGGCCGTCCAGGACTCGGTGGCTGCGGCGTTCACCGGGAGGATCAACACGTCGGCGCCGCTGGCCAAGGGAGCCCAGCAGTGCGCCGAGAACGAGGCGCACAACAGCCTGCCGATGGTCACCGGCTCGAAGGAGATCCACGAGATCCCGGTGATCGGCAAGTTCTGGCCTCAGGGCGACCCGAAGCGTCTGCGCGGCGCGGCCCAGGTGTGGGAGCAGTGCGCCTCGGTCATCGACACGGCGCAGCGCAACGCGGGCCGGCACGCCGCCGGGGTGATGGAGAAGTGCACCGGGGCGGCGTTCGAGGGCTTCAAGTCCTATGCGGCGACGGTGTACGACCCATGCCCGCAGGGCGGGACCATGGTGGCGGCGTCGCAGCCGTTGATGGTGAACATCTCGGCGGCGTGCCGGGAGCTGCAGGCGATCTGCGAGCAGTACGCGCAGGCGATCGAGATCTGCCAGGACACGCTGATCGGGCTCGGGGTTGCGGCCGGTGTCGTCACCACGGCCGGGGTGGTCCTGACCTTCTTCACCTTCGGGGCCTCGGACGCGGCCGCGGTGGCTGCCGACGCGGCCCTGGCGGCGGACGCGGCGCTGGCCGCCGAGGCGCTCGCCGCGGCGGAGGCGGAGCTGGCCGCGGCCGCTGCCGTCGCGGAGGCCGAGGCGGTCGTCTCCTCCCTGGCCTCACGGCTCGTGGTGCTCGCCGGAACAGCCGCCGCAGCCGCCGCGGTGCCGGCCGTGACGGGCATCGACTCGGCTGGCGCGGCCACGCCGCCCGACCCCGCAGGCCAGCAACCCGCAGGCGAGGCCACAGGTACGGCCGGCAGTCAGAGTCCGCTCGCCAACCCGCTCGTCGGGCCGATCCCCCCGCCCAAACCGCCGCCCTACCCGCTTTACGACGGGGCGCAGCAGATGGCGGCCAGGACGTGGATCGAGGGACTGCCGGAGCGCGCGCCGAACTACGGGACGGCGGAGGACCGTGCCTACCAGGTGTACACGGCGGGCAAGCCCGAGCGGAGGGTGCAGGGCGAGGACGGCAAGGAGGTCTGGGCGGATGGGTTCCGGCCGGCCGACGGCGCGCTCATCGACGCGAAGAACGTCCGCAAGACGGGCTGCAGCCCACGGTCGCTGAAGGGCCTCCAGGAGGACGACTTCAAGACCGGGCTCGTACTCGACAAGGACGAGGACGAACTCGCCCGCTACAAGGGCGCCATCGACAACCCGGCCAACCACGCCCAGTACCTTGAGGTCGACACACCTGACCCGGCGACAGTGGGCTACTGGCAGTACCTGCTCGCCAAGCACCACGTGAAGAGCAACGTCCGCGTCGTCACGATGCCCGCGCCGGAGCCCGAGGAGGGCTGATGGACACCATTCATCTCGCAGCGGCCCCAGGGACCACCTGGGTGCTCTCGCCGCAGGACGCCGAGAATCACCTCCGCGCCCGCTTCCCCGACCTGCAGGCGTGGCAGGAACAAGCGCCCGCCAGCGGGAAGGACTACGTCACCTTCCAGGTCGACCTCGACGGGACGAGCCGACGCGGTAGCTACTTCGAGCGCGGGCACCTGATCCTGGACGACGGAGACGCCGACCTTTGGGCCGACACCGCGGCCTGGTTCCTCGGACTCCTACCGGCCGATGCCCGCGCGGTCACCATGATCGAATCGAACCCTGACAGCGTGCGCGCCCTCCCGCCGGGCGCCGACGCAGCGCAGATCCGCGAGATCCTGCAGTCGCTCTTCGACGTCGAGTAGCCGCGTCGGCACGGCGACGTAGCCCGGTCGGCTGCCCGGCGTCTTCGCCCTGGCGCGCATTGCCGCAGACAACGGCTGCGCGTCGCGGCGCCGCGTGATGCCTCGGCTGTGCACCCGTACAAGGCCGGGCGTTGCACAGTGGCAGCGCTCGACCGCCTTGGCCAAGGACGGGCCGTGCGCCGTCGGGATCCACCCGGGACGGCCCGGCGCCGGGTGCCGGGGCGGGCCGCCGCTCCGCCCCGACCTGGCTGCTGACGGAAGGCCACCTTGCCGACCGCCACCTCGCCGCCCATGCCGGGCCGTTCAGGCGGCCCGGAACGCCCCTGCGGCCCGGTGGATGGTGCGCGGGCGCGCCGATCGGGGCGGTACGGGGTCGGCCGAGCTGACCGTTTTTGCCGGTGCTCTCGCGGCTGTGCTTCGGCGGTCTGATGGGCAGTCAAACCGGGTCCCGGTGGGCAGGTTGTGTGATGTGCGCCACTTTAACTACTGTGAGTTATTGATCATATCAACTGAGCTATTGGCATATGCCAAGCTCGTGGCCACCGGAGGATGCCGCCGGCCACCATGCCGACTACGTCAAGCAACCGTGGATGATCTCTTAGTGAAATTCGTTCGGATCTCGTGCGCGAATCCGGGGGTTGTGCCGGAAAGCTGGAAGTGAGCCGAAAGACGGCTCCGGTGAGGCAACGAGCGCCGCAATCCGACCGGAAACGAGCACATGGACAGCTGTACGCACTACCGGCTCCGGCACCTGCGGCCCCCGCGCACCGCCTGTGGCCCCCGGCGGTGTGCGGGGGGCGCGAAGTCGCGTGCCGGACACCCGCCGCACAGCGGGGAGGAGAGTTGAGCGAGGACTCCCCGGGGGTGACGGGCGCCGACGACGCGCCGCTGTGGGACCCCGCCACCGCGGCCGACGCGGTGTCCGCTCTCCCCGACACCTTCGCCCTGGAGGACGCCATCGACGTGGTCGGCACCGAGGTCGGCGTCGAGTTCGAGGGCTACGTCCTCGGCCAGCGCCCCGAGATGCTGCGCTTCGCCGAGGAGGTCCTCCAGTCGCTGCCGGCGGCCGAGAAGGTCATCCATGAGGTCACCGTCTACCTGGGCGCCAACTGGCAGCAGATCCTCTCCTCGCGCAACGCCGAGGACGAGATCTGGGAGGTGCTGGGCGCGGCCGTGCTGGAGGCGGCCTACCGCCTGGGGCGCGACCCCCGCCTGCAGCGGGACCTGGACACCGCGAGGCGGCTCATCGAGGACATGTTCGAACTCGTACACGACCGCTACAGCGATCTGGGAACCGTCCACGACGCCATGAAGCCGCTGACCCGCGGCGAGTTCGCCGCCGTCATGATCAAGCACGTGATGGGCTTCACCAGCAAGCTCGCCTCCCTGATCCTCAACGTCCACCCGGCCACCGTCGACCGGAACCTGCGCCGCGCCAAGGAACTCCTGCACGACGACCTGGCCCCGCTCCGGCTCTTCGAGGACCACCAGAACCGCGCCAGAGGAGGACGCCAGTGACGGCCCCCAATCCCACCGACCCGATGGCCCTCGGCAGGGTCGAGCAGCTTCTTGCCCGCGCCCGCCCCCAGCGCAGGACCACCGACGACTACCCCCGGGTCATCCGGCACATCGCCCACGACCTGGCGGCGCACCGGCGCGGCGAATACGAACAGCCCGCCTGGTGGGCCCACCACTCCCGTGCCCGCCTGGGCCTGGACTCCCTGGTCCGCTCCGTCCTCACCGAGGAAGCCCTGGCCACGGTCGTCGACCTCGCCGAGCAGGACGAGGTCAACGACCGGCCCGCCCAACTGCAGCACCCGATCGACGTCAGCGAGATCGACGCCGAGATCGCCGGCTTCCAGATCTTCGGCTGTCTGCTGTACCTGGCGGGCCACCCCGCCTCCGCCGCGTTCTGGTGGGGCATGGCTGCTGGCGCCGGCGACCAGCTCTCGGCCACCTTCGTCTACCTGCTCCACCTGCAGCGCGGCGAACTGCGCCAGGCCATCCGCTGGTTCGAGGAAGCACACTCCTTCCTCGACCGCCCCGTCAGCGCCGGCACCATTCCGCCCGGCGTACCGGACCTGGTCGGCTACATGCGCGCCCTGCCCGCCCACCTGGCACCGTGGACCAGCCCCGAGAACGCCGAGCCCACCGACCAACTGGCCCCCGAGGTCGAGCGCCTGGTGGTCCGCGCCGGCCCCGGCGACGCACCCGTCATCGACGGCGTCGCCGGACGCCCCGGCCCCCGCCTCGCCACCCAGATCGAACAACTTGCCAGCCACTGAACTGCTGATCGTCCGCCACCCCTCGTCCAGCGGGCCGATCCGCCCACCAAGCACCACCGAACCCCACCCGCCCCTGGCACGCCAGGGCGCCCGCACTCCTGACCTGGCCGCATCCACCACCGGCTGCACCGCCACCCCGGTCGGCCTCCACCTCCGCTACCGCCGGAACACGATTCCGTCCGGCCCACACCCACCGGAGCAACCCGATGTCCACAGTGCTCCAGCACACCGCCCTCATCACCGCGGCGAGCGCCTGCTGGTACGCCCTCGCCGTCTCCGCCGCCGCCGTCACCGCGGTGCTCGCCCGCACCGCCGACCGCCGCCGCGACGCCCGGGAGGTGCTCAAGGTCCTCGTCCACCGCCAGCGCTGACCGCCGGGCCTGGCCCCGGGCGGCTTGATGGGAACATTTGTTCGATTTAGGCTGGGGGTGTGACCAGCGCAGTTCCGTTCTCCCGCTCCCACCCCGGCCACCCGGCGCACCGGCCCGGCGACGCCGAGCGGGCACCGCGCGCGCTGATGTCCGGACCCGGCCGCTGCTGGGACACCGAGCCGCGCTGGCGATGGATCGAGATCCGTCTCGGCGGCCGGTGGCGGTCCGGCCGGATCGAGAGCTGGCGCCTGCACCAGGGCTCCATCGCCTGGGTCGCCCTGGTCCGCTGGGGCCCCGGCTTCGACGACTGGGGCTGGTACCTGCACCACCCCGACACCATCCGCCAGACCCCACAGCCCACCGATCCCGACGGCCCGGCGAGCTGGTGAACGCCGACACGGACAGCGAGGCCTCCGCCACCGACCTCGCCGACGCCTTGGAGACGTTCGCCGACCACGCCACCACCCCCCGGCACCTCTGTTGCCGGGGGCGACGTCTGGGTGACCATCGGCACCCCCTATGGAATCGAACAGCGCACCGTCCGCCTCCCCACCGGCGCCGCCGACTGGATCACCGAGCTCCTCCGCGACGAGACCCGGACGCTGGAGACCGGCCCCGGCGCTGCCGGCCGCGGCCGGGACGACGACGGCCAGGACGCCGGACTCGAACCGGCCTGGTGGTGACCTCGGCACCTACTCGCCGGGTTCCCCGCGCGCTTCGGTGCCGGCGGTGAAGCCGGATGGCATGGACGACGCGCACTGCTGCGGGGCCGGGCCTACGGTGCTGACCACGACGACCCCGACCCCGGCCCCGGCCCGGCCGTGCGTACCGCGAGCTCGTCGGCGGCCCCTCGACGGTCTCCTCGTCACGGGCTGGGACACCGACCAGCTCGCCGACAGCTCCGCGCTGGCCACCGAGATCGGCCGCTACGGTGCTGGCGGCCGATCTCCTGGCTCTGGTGGTGGGGTCAGCGGGCGTGGGTGACGGTGATCACGGGGTTGTCGCAGGTGGCGGCGATGCGCTGGATCGCGGTGTGTTCGGCGGGGTCGACGCTCAGGCCCCACCGGGTTTTCACGGTGACCCAGTCGGAGATGTAGCGGCAGGTGGCGCTGGCGGCCGGGGGCATCCACTGGGCGGGGTCCCGGTCGGCCTTGGACTGGTTGGCGCTGTCGTGGACCGCGAGGAGGGAGCGCGGGTCGTCGAGGTCGTTGGCGTAGGCCTGCCGCTCGGCCGCGCTCCAGGCCGCCGCACCGGAGTCCCACGCTTCGCCGAGGGGCACCATGTGGTCGATATCGACGTCGAACTTCGTGGTCTGCGTGGTCTCGTCGTACCAGGACTTCCACACGCCGGTGTCGGCGACGATGGTGCAGCGCCCGGTGATCTTCGGCGCGACGACGGCGTCTCGGAGCAGAACCTCGTTGCGGGTGTTGCACCCGTTGTGGTCGGCGTCGATCCAGTGCTTGAACTGTTCCCGGGAGTAGCCGTCACGGGGCCCTTCGTCCTCGACGGGCAGGGTCGAGACCAGCTCCGACAGGCGGGCGGTCACGACCTCGCCCGGTGCGGCGGTGGCCGTACCGGAGGGCAGCAGCACGGCGGGTACGGCGAGAGCGGTGGCGAGCGCGGTGCGCAGGGTTCTCATGCCGGGTCTACGTGCCCGGCGACCGCCGGGTGACGGGATGAGCGCAGGGTTCATCCGAAAGGCGACCCCGGAACCTTGGACGGTCGCTGGTCCGGACGATCTGTCACGAGCCAGCCTGCCTGGCCCGGACGATCCGGTGACGCCACGGACACGCCTTCCGCCAGGTCACAGGCGGGAACTATGGTGATCGCCCGGCCACCTCGACGGAAGAAGGGCACAGCATGGCGCGCACGATCGCCGACGCGTTCCTGTTCGACTCCACCTGGGGCGACGGCCGCCCGGAGCCACAGAGCTCCAGGGTCGGGCTTCCCCCGCCCCGGCACCCATTCGACCAGGCGCAGCTTGCCAAGATCCTCCGGGACAACCTCGATGGAGAGCTGACCATCATCGTGGACGCGAAGGGAAACCTGCGCCTGCGCTAACCCGACCGCCGATCTCCGCCCGGCATGCTGCCGCCTCGTCGTCGATGTGCCGGAGCTGGCTGCGGGTAAGCACCCGGTCCTCGCCGGACAGCTCACCGACGCTGGAGACCGGTTCCGGCGCCGCCGACCACGACCAGGGCGACGGCCAGGACGCCGGACTCGAACCGGCCTGGTGGTGGCCCCGGTACCTCCCGGATTCGCCCGCGCGGTGTCGGTGCTCCCGGGATCTCTCGTTCCCCGGAGCAGGGGGTTGGCCCCGCCGATAAATACCAACGACGTTGTCCGACCTCCCCTGTAGCGTGGCGATGCTATTAGCTCACTGGTCAAGCGAGGCAGGTTCAGGGTTGAGCAAGACCATGTCTGTTGATCTTCGCCGGTCGAAGATCGCCGCCTTCCTGCGGTCGTTGGACCCGACAGTGTTGTCGACCCTGCGGATAGGCGAAGCGGAAATCATCGGCATCGACCTGGTCGTGTCACTGTGCATCGCGATGACCGACGCCCGGGACCCTCGGCCGTGGCGTGAGCGGCTGGAGGACTTCTTCTCGCAGGTACCCGAGGAGGAACTAGAGCTTCTGGCACGGTACGTCACCGAGGGGAATCTTGAGGAATTCCTCGCAGAGGCCCAGAGCAGGGCCACGCGAGACACGTACAGAGCGTTCGTGCTGCGACTACTGGGCGCGGCCCGGTACCGCGCGATGCTGGTCGCGCTGAAGCACGACGGCGCCGTCGTGGGGCTCGCCGTCCGGCGGCTCATCCGGGCGGCCATGCCATTCGCGATGGCGTGGAGCGATGCCCTGGGGCTGATGTCCAAGGCCCAGCTGAAGGCCGCCACCCCGCAGAATGCCGAGGTGCTGCTCAACGCTGTGCAGCTCGTGGTTCAGGTCGACGCGCTCTTCGGCGAGAAGGTCCTGGCCGCGCTTCCCATGCAAGAGACCTCCGCGACGACGGACGATCTGACGACCTGGGAGCCCCAGAAAGCCCCAGAGTTCACGCAGACGGTCCGGGCCCTCATCTCAGATGGGACTGCCAAACGGGTTGAGCGAGCCAACTCCCCCCTGGTCAAGAAGATCAGGGGGGCGAGACACGCGCTCCAGCACTCCGAGGACGGCGTCTCCCAGGCGGCGAACTCGCTCATCGAGCTGATCGATCGCATCCTGCGGGAGGCGTTCCCGCAGAAGAAGTCTCTGGCATGGGCCCAGGCGAACTTCGACGATCTCTCTGGCCTCACCCACACCGAAGACGGGGTTCTGAAGCCGACCAAGCTCGCCGAAGCCCTCTGCTTCGTCTATGGAGGTGGCCCGCGCCCGGAGCCGACTGTGGTGGGCAGCGTTCAGCAGACGGGCAGCGTGGTTCACGAGATGGTCGCGCGCGTCATAGTCATTGCACGGAACAACCTACAGAAGATGAAGCACGCCGACTCCGGCTCAGAGGAGGAACGCGAGCAACTGCGGCGCATTTTGGTCGCCGTCGAGGGGGCCCTCATGCTCGGTCTCTCCCTTGGAGGCGTGCCGGCCCGGGGCTGACGCCACCCTGACTGGAACGGCCCGCGCCCGCTTCACCGAAGGCGACCAAGTAGCGCGAGGGAAGTCCGGGCGAGGCCCACGACCTCTGGGTGACCATCGGAATCGAGCAGCGCACCGTCCGCCTCCCCACCGGCGTCGCCGACTGGATCACCGAGCTCCTCTGCGACGAGACCCGGGCGTTGGAGACCGGCCCCGGCACCGCTGGCCACGACCGGGACGGCAACGGCCAGGACGTCGGGCTCGAACCGGCCTGGTGGTGAACCACCACATCCCGGATTCGCCCGCGCGCTGTCGGTGCGGGCTGAGAGGCTGGCGGGCATGGACGACGAGGCGCTACTGCGCGGCCGGGTCTACGGAGCCGACCACGACGACCCCAACCCCGGGCCCCGACCGGGGCATGCGTACCGCGAGCTCGTCGGCGGCCCGCTCGATGGCCTCCTCCTGGACGTCACAGACTGGAACACCGAGCAGCTCGCCGACGGCGCCGCGCTCGCCACCGAGATCGGCCATTACGGCGCTGGCGGCCGCGCCCACTACGAGCCCCGCCCCGCCGACCCGTGCCGCTGGGACTGGGCTGGCGACACCCCCTGACGGATGAGAGGCCCGCCAACGTGAGCGAAGCGCTGCTCGTCCGCCGCCCGGCCCCGGCTCGCCATCCGGCAGCCGATCGCGAGGCCGCGATCGGCTGACCACCCAGCCGCCGAACACCGCCCCCACCCGTGGGGCGGATCCTCGACATCCCGGAGGGGGACCCAACCGCATGAACGCCATCGCCGAGGCCATGTACCCGTTGCACGAGCTCGCCATCGACCTGGCGGCCGCGGACATCGAGAACGGGGCCAGCCAGTCCAGCGACTACGAGAGCTTCGGAGCGATCCTCTTCAACCTGCTGGAGGCCCACCAGCACCAACACCGGGTCCAGGGACACTCCGCAACCGCCGACTACCACGGGGACGCCGAGCTTCTGCTCGCCCAACAGGAAGCCCAGGACACCGTCGCGCTTGCTGAGCTGGCCCGGGACCTCAACGAGACGACCCGCCTGCGCCTGACATGATCGTCACCGGCCGCCCGGACCACCCCGAGAGCGAGGCCGAGACCTTGGCCAGGGCCGCCACGGCGGTCAACGACATGACCCGGGCCATCCTGTACGCCCTCGGCAGCGCGGTCACCCACGTAGCCAGCGGAATCGACGGAGGCTTTCCGTCCGGCGAGGTGCTCCGCAACGCCTGCACGGCCCTGACCCCCCTGCTGGACCGCTCCAGCGCCCTGGCGGCGACCGTCTCCTCGCTCGAACAGTGGCGGAGCGCTCTTGCCATCGCCCACCGCGCGCTGACCAGGCCGGACAAGCCCCTCCCGTACGACCCCACCGAGCCCGTCCTCGCCTGGATCACCGAGAACCAGGGCAATCCCAGCGCGCCACTGACCCGAGGACGGATCGCCGCCGGCACCGCGATCCAGAGCTTCGAAGTTGCCGATGCGCTTGCCGAACTCGACGTCACCTACTCGCCCGCCATCGGCTGGACCACCAGCTGAGCTGAAGGGTCGGAAGCGGTCACCACCGTGCCCGCGCGGCCTTTCAATGAGGAGCGCCAGGAGGGCATCGAGCGGCCCCGTGGTGCTGACCATTCACACCGTGACCGTGGCGGCCGAGGCGGCGCGCGGCGGTAGAAGCCGGAAGGCCGCCACCTGTGGGGTGGCGGCCTTCCGGTGCTTTCTCAGGGCCTCGGCAGCCTACCGCCGGCCAGCGACACCGGCCCGGCCGGCTCCGGCGGCGGTGCGCCGGGTGCCGCCGCCGTTGGCCTGTAGACCCCGGACACAGGCGGCACGATCCTTCGCGTGGGGGGCGCCGTTTCAGGAGGAGGCTCTACTCGCGAAAGGAAGGCGAGCCTACCCATCCTTTTGGCAGTCGACACTTCTCGTGCACCTGCAGTGAACGTGATGTACATCACTCTGCATCGGAATCATCCCAGGTCAGGGGACTCTAAGTCAGCGGACGATCACATTCCGCTAAATATCATGCCCTGATCCAGTGACGATCGCCTTCCTCCGAACGGTGGAAGGGGTGGAACGCAAGTTCCGCCCGGTTCGAACAACGGGCCCCTGTAACTGCACCTGTTCATCGGAAGGAGCGCCTTGTGGGGCACCACAGGCCCTGGCTCCCGCTGGCCATAGCCGCCGGACCCAGGATGACCGCGAGCACCCGCGCCGCGCGCACAACCGCTCGCACCGCCTCGCAGGCCACGACGGGCCGACAGCCCGTTCCCCGCGTCCCCGCGGAGCCTGACGTGCACGACTCGCAGCCGTACACCCCGTACGGCACCGAGCCCTCGACCCCGGAGCCCGCGCGGCCGGCTCCCCACACCTCCGCGGAGACCTGGTGAACGACCCCTGGGACCAGCAGATCGGACCCGACCCGGTCGAGGCCCTCCCGCGGGACTTCGAGGGCTTCTTCATCGCCTGGCAGAAGAAGTTCCTCAAGTACGCCGACTCCCGGCTGCGCTCCCGAGAAGACGCCGAGGACGTCGTCCTCCGCGCGGCCGCCATCATCCACCGCAAGTGGGACCGGATCCTCACCCACAAGAACCCCATCGCCTTCGCCTTCTACATCCTCCAGCGCCTGATCATCGACTACTGGCGCGACCAGACCCGCCAGGCCAAGATCGATCACGCGGCCCGCCTCCTCGCCCGCGACAGCCCGGTCCACCACCCCAGCGCCGACCTCGCCCAGTTCCACAGCCTCGCCGAATACGAACAGCTCGACCAGGCCCTCGACGAACTCGACGAACACTCCCCCGTCCAGGCCGCCTGCGTCCGGCTGCGCCACCTGGTGGGCATGTCCCACGACGAGATCGCCGTCCTGCTCGACATCACCTCCAGCAAAGCCAAGAACGAGACCTGGATGGGGATGCGCTTCCTCAAGGACAGGCTCGACCGCCCCGCCGGGGCGAAGGGAGAACACCACCGTGACGACCTTCGAGGGAACCCTCGCGGCTGAAGCCGACCGCCTCGAACAGAAGTACGCGGACCACGACACCGAGGCCTTCACCCGCCGTCTCGCCCGACGGATTGCGGAAGAGAGCGCAACGCCCCCTACCGAGCTCGAACCGGACTGGACGACGCCCATCGACCAGTCCGCTGCCAGCAGGCCGACCCCGTTGCGCCCGCCCCGGCCGTCCCGCCCGCCGCGGCCCACCCGCCGCAGCATGCGCCGGCGCCGGGCGATCCTGCGGGGAACGGTGCACGCGGCCGCGCTGCCCGGCCGCCCCCGAGCCAGCACGAACCTGGCCGGCGAGCTGACCCGTCTGTGCGAGGACGTCCTGAAGTCCGACCAGATCCTCACCCTGGCCGACTTCGTCGAGGACTACGACGACGTCGGCGCGCGTACCTTCGCCTGCCTGCTCTACGCCCTCGGCAAGATCGACAGCGCGCTGTACTGGTGGAAGTTCGCGGCCGGGGCAGGCGACGGCCTGGCAGCACACTGCCTGGCCGTGCATCACGCCGCCCTCGGCACCCCGACCGACGCGCGGGTCTGGCGTACCTTCGCCAGACTGGTCGGATTCAACCCCCTCCAGCACCTCCCCCGGCCGGTGCGCGCCGGAACGGAGCCCGCCCGCAGCCTCGCAGCCACCGTCACCCACAACTCTCAACTCGAACAGTTCCTCGCCCAGCCCGCAGGGCTACCCCAAGAACTGATCCTCCGCTAGCGCCACCTGTCGGCGTCGCCCACCAGGCAACACCACCAGCCGCACGGCTGCACCACCCCGACCACCAGGAGTACGACCGTGTCCCCCGCCCTGCACAATGCCGCGCTCATCACCGCCGCCAGCACCGCCTGGTACGCCGTGGCGATCACCGCCGCGGCCGTCACCGCCGTCGCCGCCCGCAACGCCGACCGCCGCCGCGACGCCCGGGAGGTCCTCAAGGTCCTCCTCGTACGCCGCAGCCGCTGACCGACCGAACCCGGAAGGCCGCCACCCGCAAGGTGACGGCCTTCCACTGTTTCCTCAGCGCCAGACGATCTCAACGTGTTGTACCAGGAACGCCAGCACCGCGAGGACCGCCCCGGCACCAGCGTTCGACAGCATCGAGCCGAGCATCCGGCCCGGATCACGCCAGGCCGGCCGCTCCGGCTGCGCCGCCTGGGAGTGCTGGTTTGTCCTGCCGGTGCGCGGCGCCGGGCGCTGCCGCCGTGAAGTGCGCGTTGTCATGAGATTCCCCCCCCCCGAGTCGTGGATGGCTGAACGGACACGGCCGCACACGACGACGCTCCAGTGTGCGCGGCCCCCGGGCAGGGCCGGGGCGGGTCCGTGGCACCGGACTGTAGGAAGTTGAGAGCGCCGGTCAAGTCGGTCCAAGGCCCGAATCCTGATGGGCGACCAGCGGCCGGGGCACGTGAAACCGGCGGACTCTACACCCTCCTGGCGACCGGTCAACCCCTCCAACCTGCTGGTTCGTCACTTCGAACCCAGTGATGGCCTCCACCCCGGGAAACGGGACGGAGGCCACCTGATTCGGGGCCGCCGGGCTGGGTCAGCTGGCGAGCGCTGGCAACTGCCCGGCAGGACGGCGTCTCGGGCTACCGCCCGGAGCCAGCCGCAGCTGGGGCTACGGCTTCGCCGATCCTGGGGACTACTGCTGGCAGGCGCCGCCACACTTCTCGTCAAAGTGACGTAAACTGATGGCGGGCAGTCAGGTCCGGCTGCCCAGCTCCCGCGTGCCCAGGAGGCGTGCCGTGGTCGACCAGTCGACGGAACCCCATGTGAATCTCGCGTTCGGTCTCCGGGCCATACCCGGCGGGTATGCGGTCCTGCTTGGTGCTGGCGCATCGGTGTCATCCGGGATGCTCTCGGCCTGGGGAGTCCAGTGCGACCTGATCCGCATGATCGCCGCCGTTGAGGACGCGGAGATCCCCCACACCGACACCGGGCCGTACGACTGGTACGTCAAGCGTTTCGGCCGGCCTCCGGCCTACGACACCCTCCTGGCCGACCTGACCAAGACCCCCAGCGAGCGCCAAGCCCTGCTGCGCAGCTACTTCGAGCCGAACGAGACCGAACGGGAACAGGGACTCAAGCGCCCGACTGACGCCCACCGGGCCCTGGCCCGGCTGGTCGCCTCCGGACACATCAGGGTGATCATCACCCTGAACTTCGACCACCTCGTCGAGGCCGCCCTGCGCGAAGAAGGCCTCAACCCGGCCGTCATCAGGAACCCATCAGACCTGGACGGGATGCTCCCCCTGCACGCCCAGCGCCAGGGCGTCGTCGTCCACCTCCACGGCGACTACCTCGACCCGACCAGCATGCGCAACACCCCCGAGGAACTGGCCGAGTACGAGCCGAAGGTCGACCGCTTCCTCGACCAGGTCTTCGACGAGTACGGCCTCATCATCGCCGGCTGGTCCGCCACCTACGACCCCGCCCTGGGCACCGCCCTCAAACGCTGCCCCACCCGCCGCTTCAACACGTACTGGGCCGACCCCTCCCCCCTGTCCGACGCCGCCTCCGAGCTCCTGGAGCACCGACAGGGCACCTACGTCGAGGCCGACGCCGACCGCTTCCTCGGCCGCACCGCCGACGCCGTCACCGCCCTCGCCGAGAGCAACCGCGACAACCCCAACAACATTGCCGTCGCCATCGCCACCGCCAAGCGCGAACTCCGCGGCCAGGGCCCCGCCATCAACCTCCACGACACCCTACGCCGCGAAGCCACCCGCCTCGCCAACCACCCGCTGCGCACCCAGACCCCGGACATCCCGCAGTCCGACCTGGAGGCCGAGCACGAGCAGCGGCTCAAGACGTGGGAGGCCGAGACCGAGAAGCTCGCCGCCCTGGTCGCGGTCACCGCCTACTGGGGTGACGACGCCACCGACCGGTACTGGTTCCCCGACATCGAGCGCCTGGCCGACATCACCTGGGACAGCGGACAGCCGGCGCTCAACGACCTTCGCCGTACGCCGGCCACCGTGCTCCTCCACAGCGCCGGCGTCGGAGCCGTCGGAAACGACCGGTGGTCCCTGGTGGCCCGCCTCCTCACCGACCCTCGCGCCCAAGGCGTTCTGCAGAGGGTCGAGAAACCGGCCGCAGCCCTTCTCGGGCCGAAGACCGTCATGGGCTGGGGATCGGCGCCGCGGCTCCACACGTACCTCAAGCCCATCTTCACCGGGCACGTGATGGCCAGCGCCACCGCCTTCACCGAGGCATGGGAGAGGTTCGAGTACCTGCGCCTGCTCGTCCAACAGGACACCGAGCGGTCCATTGAATGGCCCTGCCTGCGGATCACCGGGACGCGCGGTGACTACCGTCCACTGGCCTCGAACTGGCTCGACCGCGAACTCGGCACCCGGGGCGGACAGCACCCCCTGCTGCTCTCCGGGTTCCTCAGCGGCGACCCCGACCGGCTCACCACCGCCCAGGCCGCCGTGAACGCCTCGATCACCGAGTGGGTCGAGCACATCGACGCGTCCACCGGCCTCACCCTCCGCTCCGGGCCGTTCTACCTTCACGATCTGCGCTGAGCTTATGGCCACACGACCTCGGTGACGCGACCGCCGATGGGACGGCCCCAGTAGTTTGCGGCATCGCGCTTCTTGAGTGCGGGTTCCACTACCCGGATCGCGTCGCGGGCGAAGGTGTTGGGGACGAGGGCGACGCGGTGGCACAGGAGGTCGTTGGGGTCGATGTTGAAGCCCTGCCACTTGCCGTCGTAGTGGCGCTTCTCGGGGCGTACGACGTCGATGAGCTCGAAGGCTTCGAGCGGCTGATGGGTTTCGTACGCCTCGCGGCCCAGGCCGTACCAGCCTTGCCGTGCCTCGCCGGTCACGGCGGTCACCATGTGTCCGCTGCTGCTCTGGGCGCCGGAGAAGGCGAGGAGGTCGAGCCACATCAGGAGGGCGGCGATCTCGCTCGTGGTGAGGGCATGGATCCAGCCGTGGGTGAAGAACTCCGGCGGGAGCTCGATGCACTGCTCGGTCGGCAACGGCACGGTGTACGGGATGGCCGCCGCCTTGGTGCTGGCCGCGCTCTCGTGGAGCAGCTGGACGCTCGTGATCGGATGACGGGGGCTGGGCCGCGGCACGTTGACGAGGTGCAGGGATTCCAGCTTCTTAACGGCCTCCTTGAGCTGCCGGACCTTGTTGGTTGAGTCCGCCGCGTTGAGGATCCCCGAGTTCGCCGAGGCGTTGGCGGCGACGAGCGCCGCCCAGGACAGGCCGCTCGCGGTGGGCTCGATGGGGATGTCGTTCCGCCAGCGGTGGCCAGCAGTCGCCCGGCACTGGGCGGCGAAGAGCATGGTCAGGTGCAGCCGCAGCGCCACCCCCCTGGGAAGGATCATGCGGGCCGCCACCGGCCTGTCTTCGACGGGAAGTGGGTGCCGCTCATCCACTACCTTGGCCATCCGCTCCAGGCGGTAGTACTGCCGACGCAGGCGGATCGCCGGAGGGCGTGTGCCGGTCTCCCACAGCTTCTTCGAGTCGCGGATCACCGCACCGTGCTCCCCGCTCTGGCGCAGCCGCACCAGGGCGTTCAGCCGGACCTTGACCTTACGGGCGGAGCTTGAGGCGGGCACAGAAAACCCCTCCGGATTGAACGCGCGGCACGACGGTGGAACGGCTTCCCGTAGCGTGCTCGGCCGTCGCCCGCAGGGGTTCACGCGGCATGCACCCGGCAGAAGTCCCGTGACCTGCGGGAACGTTGCCAGGGGCCGCGCCAGCAAAACGAGAGCGAACGGAATGAACGCTACGGATTGATCCTCATGTATGCCTACTTAGCTAACTTGTAAGTCATAGGTCATATCGAAGCTAGCGTTCATGAGGATCAATCCGTAGCACGATCATACCTGAGTGACCATCACGCAGGTGGACCATGGTGGGAGACACAAAAGCGGGAGCGCGGCACCCAGCCGCACTCCCGCCGACAACACATGACCCAGGTGGCACGCCGGCAAGCACCGCCACCTCGGGGCTACAACCCGTCCCCCATCAAGGAGAACCAGTTGCCAGACAACCGTAACGCGGACAAGGGCCGCGAGAGCTCGATCATCAACATCAACATGACCGGCCACGCCCAGCTCACCCTGACCGCCCCGGTGAACTACGCGGACCACGGCGCCACCAACACGGTCACCACCACCGAGCCGGCGAACACCGACGCCACGGCCAAGACCCCGTTCTGGAAGAGCGGCACCTTCTGGACCGCGGTCGCGGCGCTCGCCGCGGTGGCCAGCACCATCGCGGCCTTCATGGCCCTGAAGTAGCCCAACGGGGTCGGGGAGGCCGTCACCTCCCCGACCCCGCCTGCCGCCTCCTCCAGGCCGCTCACCGTGGCGCCGGACAAGCGGAGGACCCTCTCGGTCGGGACGGCCCGCTACGCCCACTCGACGCCGTGTTCGGCGAGTTGTGTGAGCTGGCCCGGAGTCAGCTTCGCCCGGCGGGCCTTCTGGTTGTTGAGCCAGGTGCCCAGAGCGAAGTGCGACACCACCACCTGCTCCTCACCCCCAGGACCCGCTTCCACGGCCTCCACCGGCTCCTTGTGCGGGCGGGGGACCCGGGGATGCCGCTCCCGCTCCACGAACTGGGCGAGGGCCGCCAGGCCCTGCTGGAACCGGTCGCCACGGGAGACCTTCGGCTTCGCCTCGGCCGCGGCCTTGGCAGCCACCAGCTCGGGGTCGGCCTCGATCCCGATCGCGACGAGCAGGTCGCGCTGCTCCTCCTCCAGGCCGGGCCACCCGCCGCGCTGCGCCTGCACCCACCGGCCGAGCTGCTCGCCCTCGAAGACGACATCGTTGGGCAGCTGCGCCCAGTCGACACGACCGTCGGCCTCCAGCCACCAGCGGCGGGCGGCGGCGTAGGTGCGCTGCCAGGTGATCGGCCAGGCGGGACACCACCAGGGGTCGATCTCCTCCAACTGCCGACGCCGGTGCGCGGAGAGCGCCCCGGCCTGGCCGTCGGGGACCTGGGCGGCGGCCCGCAGGCCGGAGAGCCAGGTACCGATTGGGTAGCCGCCGATCGAGGCCCGCGCGGGCGCAGCCAGCGAGCCGCCGTGCCCCTTCGCCCAGACCCGCGCCCAGTCCAGGCCGGCCTCGAACCGCGCGTCCGGCACCGACCACACCATGCCGAGTACGTCGAGCATGTCGACCCGATGTGGCGCCAGATCGCCCGCCGCATACTCCACTCGACGGTCCGCAAGCCAGCGTCCGAGCGGGAATTTCCCTTCTTTCCCGGTCATCTCAGAATAGGGGACTTCGAGGTTACCGAATTCCTGGTTCCAGGCCCTGGCATGTGCGATCCCCTCACGCCAGTACTGCCCTTCACCGGTCAGCACCCTGGTCCGCACGAAAAGCGCCAGAGAATCCGCGTCCTTGGGGGTCAGGAACCGCACCGGCAGCGTGAACGACGGCTTCCCGTCCGGCCCCGTCAGTCCGGGCGGCTGCACCGCCTCGGCGCTGCGCCCGCTGGTGCGATAGCCGCTGCGCTGGGGGACAGCGAGGTTCTCGACGACCTTGGCGTCGTGGGCCCGCAGCGAGGTGAGGACCTTGACCAGGGGCGCGTAGGAGTCCGACTCCAGGAAATCGTCGGGTTCCTCGTCGTCCTTGAGGAAGACGGTCACGAGAAGCGACGCGACCTTATCCGGATTGTCGGGGTCGAGCCGGACGGTCCGGCCGATCCGCTGAATGTTCTGGACCATGGACCCGTAGCCCTGGAGGAGCGCGCCGTCCGCGCCCGGGATATCAACTCCCTCACCGAGGACAAGACAATTCGAGAGGACCGCGTGTTGAAGTCCTACATTCTCGGACGTCCCGAAACCGCCAATGACCTCCTGTCGGAAATCCGTCGAGTGCTCCCCGGAAATCCATTGGGACCAGAACTCTTCCGGATATTTGTCCGGGTCTTCATTGTGAAGGCGTTCCACGGTCTGGTTCAGCGTCTCAGAGAAATACCGGGCCTCGATGGTGCGAGTGTGGAAGGTGAGGACCCGCCGCAATTTCCGCTCCGCCATCGTCTTCACCAGGGCGGCCTGCATCGCGGCGACGCGCTCGGGGTGGACCTGGTCGTCCTCCTCGTCCTCACCCACCCCCGGCCCGTAGGGCAGGGGCTGACGCCGCGCCGCCTCACGGTTCTTCACCGGGTCACGCAGCTCCAGCACCACGATCTCGAACGGCGCCAGCAACCCCCGGTCGATCGCGGCCTGGAGCCCCAGGTCGAACACGCACTCCCCGTAGACCGCGGTGTCGTCCATGGAGCACAGCAGGCCCTCCTCCAGCGGCTGGTAGGCACCCTCACGCCGCCGCACCGACCTCGGCGGCGCCCACACCCGCGGAGTCGCCGTCATGTACAGCCGCCGCACCGCCGGGATCGCCCCCTGGTCGTGCACCACCGTCCACGTCTTCTCCACCGACCCCGACGACCGGTGCGCCTCGTCGCAGAGCATCAGGTCCAGCGGGGGCACGGGCCGACCCAGCAGGGCGGGGTCGACCCGGTAGGCGTCCTGGACGGCGCCGGTGGAGGCGTAGGTGGCGAACAGCGTGACGGGTCGGCGGTCCCGGGCCGCGGCGGCGAGCCAGTAGGCGATCTGTACGGGGTTCGTCGAGCGGTCCACACCGTAGGGAAGCTCTCCGGCCTCCAGCGAGCACACCGCGTACATCTCGCCCGAACGGCCGGCCCTACGCCACGACCCGATCATCTGCAGCAGCAGGTCGAGGGTCGGCACCACCACCAGGACGGAGCCCCGCGGCGCGATCCGCTGCCCGGCCACCGCCCCGACGTAGCTCTTCCCTGTGCCCGTGGCCATCTTCACGTTCACTCGCAGCCCGGCCGGCACCTCCACCCCCGGCCGCTGCGACAAGCCCCGCACGATGGCCTCCAGGGCCTCCTCCTGGTGCCCCCGCAACGTGATCCCCACGGGCTCCTGAGCCTCGGCCAGGAAAGTCTCCACGCTCACAGAAAGGTCTCCCCTCGAATGCCCCGAGTCGGACCCGGGATCTGGCAGGAAATACTGACAGTGCGTTTCTGATACAACCATGGCCGGGCTCTTTTAAGGCCGGTCACGGCCGGAAATCAAGCCCATCCGTGAGCGGGCCGCTTGCAGCCTACCAGGCTCCGCCGGAGAATTCCGGGAATCCTTGAATCGCCGGGTTCGAACCCCGAATCCGGCGGGATCTCCCAACATAGAAAAACTGATACACTGTCACCGTAGGACACCTTCCGAGCGTAGCGCACCCCCGGTCGCGGAGGAGCCCGAATCACGACCTGGCCCCGGTCTAGACCAATCTTGCAAGGGTGGAGCCGACCCGCACGCGCCCCCTCGGCTCCACCCTCCCCTTAGTCAGCCTGTCGTAAGCCCAGCCAAAATCCCAGTTCAGCGATATGATGAAGCCTCAGCCCTTCGGCACCATGGAGCGAAGCGGAGTGGTGCCGGCCCGAGCGCGAAGCGCCGGGCCCACCCGGGCGAAGCCCGGGTGCGGACACGCGGAGCGGGTCCGCCGCCTGACCGAAGGTCTGGCGCGAACGAAGGGCCGCAGTCCCGTAGGGACCCGGTCGGTTATACAACAATACCAACCC
>NZ_JBSHBN010000159.1:0-21727 GCF_053612025.1 Kitasatospora sp. NPDC054768 | reverse complement strand
GGCGGGGGGCCGGGTCTGGCGCCGGCCCCGGGCGCCCGGGCCCCGCGGGCGGGGCCGCCCGGCCCCCCCCCCCCCCCCCCCCGGCCCTGCGGCTCAGTGCCGTGCCGCTCGAAACCGTCAGGCGCAGGTGACCTCTCCGGAGGTGTCGGCGGTGCAGAGCAGGGTCATGGTGCCGTTGTTGGGGTCGCTCGGGTAGGGGCTGGCCGAGAGGCGGGTCATGGTCAGCGGGTAGCCGGTGCCCGGGGTCAGCCGGCCGACGGTGAACGAGATCAGCGGAGTGATCGTCTGGTGGCCGGCGGCGATGTCCGTCATGTCGCAGGTGAGGAGCCGCTGCGCGGTGTCGACGGTGCACGTGGACGGCTTGGTGGGGCTGCTGAGGGCCTCGGGGTAGCTGAGCTGGTAGCGGACGTTCGTGGCATCGCTCTCGCCCACGTTCACCATGTGGGGCGTCACGTGGAGGGTGCCGCCGTTCGCGGTTCCCTTCGCGGGGGCCACGAAGGGCAGGAGGTTGGTGGACGGGGCGGGGTGTGACAGGGCGGAGGCGGGGCCTTGCCCGCGGCTGTTCACCGCTGTGACCCGCACCCTGGCATGGTCCGCTTCGATCTGCGCGACGCGGTCGGCGGGGATGGTCAGTGACGTCGAGGTGCCGGGCACGGTTCCCAGGACGGTTTCGGTACCGGCAGGGTTGCTGGGATCGTGGTCCACGGTCACCACGTACTCCTCGATGGCGCTGCCGCCGTCGGAGGGAGCGGTCCAGGTGACGGTCGAGCCGTCCGGGCTGATCGCGGGCTTCTTGGGGGCACCCGGCAGGCTCGCCCCGTGGTGGACGGCCGCCCGAACGGTGGCCGGCGGGCAGGTGGGCGTGCCGGCGGTGGTGGCGGTGACCAGGTCGACGTACTGGCCGGGGCGCGGGTGCGGCGGGGTGTAGAGGCCGCTCTGGTCGACGGTGCCCAGCGATCCGGGTGCCATGGACCAGGTGACCGCCTGTACACCGTCAGCGAGGGGCACAGCACGACCGCGTACACCGTCACGCAGGTCGCCGGCTTGATGGTCAGCAGCGGATCGCGCCGCGTCTCGTGCTTGTAGGCGATGCCCAGTTCGCCCTCGATCGACGCCTTGGCGGTCGCTGTCGCGGTGAAGTCGGAGGTGAGGGTGTAGCCGCGGGGATCCACCGCGTAGTAGTTGGGATCGCGTTCGAGTCCGGCGGTGGCCGACCAGTCCATCGGCCGGGATCCACGCCCGGGCGGTTCCCTTCCCTGAACGGCACCACGTCAGCCTCCGGCTCCGCCCACCCAGGTGTCCAATACGAACGCGACGACATCGACCTCGCCCTCCTGACAACGGAACGCCTCGTCGCGGTCGTCCCCACCGACCACCCCGCCGCCGGGAACGGCCGGGTGAACGCGGCGGCGCTGGCCGCCGACCCCCTGATCCTGTTCCCGCGCTCGGCGGGAGCCCACGCCTTCGAGGTGAACACCCAGCCCATCCGGGACACCGGCAACGATGTCCGGGTCGCCCAGGAGTGCTCCAACTGGCACACCATCATCATGTTCGTCGCCGCCGGCCTCGGCGTCACCATCGCCCCCCACAGCGTCACCGCGCTGCTCCCCGCGGGCGCACGGCGCCTCGAACTCGACGGGCCGCCCGCCGTGAGCCGGGTCCTTCTGGCCACCCGCCGGGGAGACGACCGTCCCCTCGTGCGGGCGTTCACCGCGGCGTCCGACTCCGTGGCGGGCCGGGGCGAACGGTCGAACGACGGTGCAGTGTCTGCCCGTTGAGGGGTCAGGCCGTGCGGCCGCCGTCTGCCCGGGTCAGGGGTTCCTCGGGGGTTCCTCAGGGGTGAGATCAGGGGCAGTCCGGAGGTGTGGACACCTCGAACGGCCCTAGCGTCGGTGCGGCGGGTGACCGATGCCCCGACCGATGCCCCGATGGAAAAGGCGAGCGAGTGTTCCGGAACAAGGCTCTACCGGTACGGGCTTCGAGCCCGGCCTCCGTCGGCGCGGGGAGGGTGGGCGACATCGTCCGCCTGACGGCCGTACACAAGACGTACGGCCGCGGCGACAACCGGGTGCGGGCGCTCGACGGGGTGGACGTCGGCTTCGAGGCGGGCACCTTCGCCGCCATCATGGGCCCTTCGGGTTCGGGAAAGTCGACGCTGCTGCAGTGCGCGGCGGGCCTCGACCGGGTCGACGCGGGTCAGGTCCTGCTCGACGGCGCGCCGTTGCACGAGCTCTCCGAGCGCGCCTTGACCGAGCTGCGCCGTGAGCACATGGGCTTCATCTTCCAGTCCTTCAACCTGATCCCCGCGCTGACGGCTCGTCAGAACATCGAGTTGCCGCTGCGGTTGGCCGGGCGCCCGATCGACCCGGTGGCGATCGACCGGGGGCTGGCCGAGGTCGGCCTGGCCGAGCGCGGTGGGCACCGGCCCGCCGAGCTGTCGGGCGGTCAGCAGCAGCGGGTCGCCATCGCGCGTGCGCTGGTGACCAGGCCCAAGGTGATCTTCGCGGACGAGCCGACCGGCGCGCTGGACTCGCGTACCGCGCGGGAGGTCCTGGCGCTGCTGCGCGTCGTCGTCGAGGAGCACGGGCAGACGGTGATCATGGTCACGCACGACCCGGTGGCGGCCTCGTACGCGCAACGGGTGGTCTTCCTCGCCGATGGCGGGGTGACCGGTGAGCTGTTCGAGCCGACGGCCGAGACCGTGGCCCTGCGGATGGCGGCGTTGGAGCCCGGCGGGAGCGGGGCGAACCCGTGCTGAAGCTCGCCGTAGCCACCCTGCGTCACCGCTTGATGGGCTTCGTGGGCGCCTTCCTCGCCCTCGCGCTCGGCACGACGATGATCGGCATGATGACGCTGACCCTGTCGGCCACCTTCGGCACGCCGCACCCGGGGCCGCAGCGGTTCAAGGAAGCCCGGGTCGTGGTCGCGCCGCAGGGCTTCGAGGGGCGCGCGATGAAGGCCCCGGCGGTGTTGCCGGTCGAGGTCGTGACGACGGTGACCGCCTCGGGCAAGGCCACGCCCGACCGAAGCTTCCCCGTACGGCTGAACCCCGGCTCCGGGGGGACGACCGGCCATCCCTGGTCCTCGGCCGCCTTCGCGGGCTACCACCTGCTGGCCGGGCGCGCGCCGCAGGCCCCGGACGAGATCGTCGTTGGCAGCGGTGAGCGGGCACTGATCGGGCGTCAGGCCGAGGCCGTCATCTCCGAGGGCGCCGGCCGCTACCAGGTGGTCGGGGTCACCGACGCGCTCTGGTTCGAGAGCGCCGTCTTCTTCAGCGATGCCGAGGCCCAGCGCCTGTCGCCCGGCGTCAACGCCCTGGTCACCGACCAGAACGCGCAGCAGCTGTCCGCCCTCGTGGGCGGCCGGGCCGTGGTCCTCGGTGGTGACGATCTGACCCGGCTCGACGCCGACTCCACCGGCGGCGCCCAGGCGCTGGCCAACGCCCAGGCGATGGCGGGCAGTACGACCGGACTGGCGGTGTTCGTCGCGGTGTTCGTCGTCATCGCGACCTTCGCCTTCGCCACCGAGCAGCGCCGCCGTGAACTGGCGCTGATGCGGCTGGTGGGCGCCGCGCCCCGGCAGGTGCGGCGCATGGTGCTCGGCGAGGCGCTGCTGATCGGCCTGGCGGCGGCGGTCGTCGGCTGTGTCCTCGCCCCGCTGTGCACCGTGCCGCTGCGCTCCTGGATGCTCGACCACCACGTGGCCCCGTCCTGGTTCACCATCCCCTTCACCCCCCTGCCGCTGCTGGTCTCCTTCGTCATCGGCGTGGCCGCGGCGCTGGCCGGCTCGGCCGCCACCCTGGTCCGGGTCTCGCTGATCCGGCCGATCGAGGTGCTGCGCGAGAGCGCGGTGGAGCGCCGCGGGATGACGCCGATCCGCTGGCTGCTCGGGACCGGGATGCTGATCGGCGCGGTCGCCTTCGGGATCGTCATCGCCCGGACCGAACCGTACCTGGCGGCCAGCGCCCGCAGGTACGAGGCCGTGCCGGTCCTGTACGTCGGCGCGGTCACCCTGCTGGCACCGATCCTGCTGCGGCCGGTCACCCGGGCGCTGATCGGCCCGCTGCGCGGCTCGGCCAAGGCCGGCCCGCTGCTGGTGCGCGAGAACATCCTCACCTCCCGGCGGCGTACGGCCGCCACGGCGGCGCCGATCGTGGTGGCCGTCGGACTGGTCGCCACCCTGCTGACGGTGCAGAAGTCCGGTGACGCGGTGGTGCTCGCCCGCCAGCAGCAGGAGATCCACGCGGCCGACGTGGTGGTGCCCGGCGGCACGGGGATCGACGCGCGGACGCTGGAGAAGCTGGCGGCCGTGCCCGGGGTCCGGGTCACCCCGATCACCTCGATGAACATCCGGATCGGCACCGCGAAGGGCGACCAGATCGACTCGCTGAGCACGAACGCCGTGCCCGCGTCCGCGCTGGGCACGACCGTCACGCCGCCCGTGCTCTCCGGCTCCCTCGCCTCACTGCCCGAGAACTTCCTGGTCATCGACGAGCAGGCGGCCCGATCCGACGGTCTGTCGGTGGGGGACCAGGTGGTCACGCTGCTGCCGACCGGCGCTCGGGTGCCGACCGTCGTCGCGGCGGTCGTCGCACGCGGCCTGAACGGCGACGACACCTACCTGTCCGCGTCGCTGACCGGTGCGGTGACGCCGAACCGGGTCCACCTCGACTCCCGGACGGGCCCGGGCCGGCCGCTCGACGAACAGCAGACGGCGGCGGTGAACCAGGCGCTGGCCGGCTCCGGCGCGCACGTCATGACCCATGACGCCTACCTGGAGGCCCAGCGCGCACGCGCCGCCGAGCAGACGGACAACGCCGCGGTGATCATCCTGGGGATCGCGCTGGCCTACGCGCTGATCGCCGTCGCCAACACCCTGATCATGGCGATGGCCGGGCGGCGGCGGGAGTTCGCCCTGCTCGGGCTGGCCGGCGCGGTGCGCGGCCAGATCGCGAAGGTGGCCGTGGCCGAGTCGGCCGTGGCGGTGGTCGTCGGCACGCTGCTCGCGGCCGTGGCGACCGGGCTCTCCGCGGTGACCCAGCACCTTTCGCTGAGCGAACTCGTCACCTCGGCGCCGACGGTGATCCCGTGGACGCAGGTCCTGGGGACCGTCGCGCTCTGCGCCTTCGTCACCGTGATCACCGCGTGGGGAGCGGCCTCGCGTGCGACCCGTTTCCGGGCGATCGAGGCCGCAGGCATCCGGGAGTAGGGCATCCGGGAGTGGGGCACGGCCCTTCCGGCTCGGCCCCGGCCCGGAGTGTGCGACCGAGGTGTGGAACACCACACTTCCGGTCCTGAGCGTGCCGGTACTCGCCGCCCAGCCGAGGGCCGAGGACACTGGTCGCCGTGACTGATGTGCGCGAGACCTTGGACTACCAGACCTTCGGGCAGGCGGTGCGCGAACTCGCGCAGACGATCGCCGACGACGGATACGAACCCGACCTCGTCCTGAGCATCGCCCGCGGCGGGGTGTTCGTAGCGGGCGGTCTGGCGTACGCGCTGGACTGCAAGAACATCCACCTGGTGAACGTCGAGTTCTACACGGGCGTGGGCACCACTCTCGAAATGCCCGTCATGTTGGCGCCCGTTCCCGCCGCGATCGACTTCACCGACAAGAAGGTCCTGATCACCGACGATGTCGCCGACACCGGCAAGACACTGCGGCTCGTGCACGACTTCTGCCTCGACCATGTCGCCGAGGTCCGGTCCGCCGTCATCTACGAGAAGTCGCACTCCCTGGTGAAGTGCGAGTACGTGTGGAAGCGGACCGACGACTGGATCGAGTTCCCGTGGTCGACGGAAGGACCGGTCGTCAGGCGCGACGGCCAGGTGCTCGACGCCTGATCGAAGGTGGTACGCGCCGCAGGCCGGGACGCCGCCGAGGGTCGGGCGGGAGCAACAGCGGATCCCGGCCGTCGCCGCTTCCCGGTTCATGGGGTAGGAATGGGGGGCTGTACGAACCGGGAGAGGGGCGCGAATGAGGGCGGTGCGGATCGCCGGGATGGCGGTGGGCGCCCTGGCGCTGGTAGCGGGGTGCGCTTCAGGAGGTTCGGGGGGTTCCGGGGGATCCGGAGGCATGTCGGCGCAGGCACACGGCTACCTGTCGGAGGCGCTGGACCTGTTGCAGCGGGAGTCGTTGAACACCGCGACGGTGGACTGGCCGAAACTGCGGGACGAGGCGTTCGCGCGGGCGGCCGGGGCGCGGACGACGGCCGACACCCATGGGGCGGTCGGCGGCGCGGTGGCGGCTCTCGGGGACGGCCACAGCCGGTTCTACCCGCCCGGTGAGGCAGCGGCCGTGGATGCCGACCCCGCGACGGTCGACGCCCCGACGGTCGAACAACTTCCCGGCGGCATCGCCAGGTTGACCCTTCCGGCGGTGAACGGTTCGGAGCGCACCTACGCCGAGTACGTCGCCCGCGGCCGCGCCGCCGTCGCCGCGGCGACCGCCTGCGGCTGGGTGGTGGACCTTCGCCGGGAGAGCGGCGGCGGGATGTGGGCTCCGCTGGCGGTGGCGGCTCCGCTGCTCGGGGACGGTCCGGTGGGGGCCTTCGTCACGGCGGACGGCACCCGCAGCGTCTGGTCGGTGCGCGGGGGCGTGCCGTTCCTGGACGGGACTCCACAGGCGGAGCCCTCCGGGGCCGGCGGGGACCCGGCGCGGGGCGTGCCCGTCGCCGTGCTCACCGGCCCGGGCACGGGCAGCGCGGGCGAGGCCGTCACCATCGCGTTCATCGGCCGCCCGGACACCCGCAGTTTCGGCGCGCGCACCTACGGGGTGCCCACCGGCAACGCCGCGCACCGGTTGGCGGACGGCGCGGTCGTCCTGCTCACGGGCGCCGCCGAGGCGGATCGCACAGGCCGGATCCACGCGGGGCCGATCGAGCCGGACGAGGCCGTGGCGACCCGCAAGGAGGGGGATCCGTCACTCACCGCCGCGACCGGCTGGCTCGGGCGCCAGGAGTCCTGCCGTCGTACCTAGAACGATGTGATGCGTGACACGGACCTTGGGTACGCCGCAGGCCGACCACACCGGCGGCGACCGGTGACCGACCAGCCGAGCATCCGGTGACGCGCACGTCTCTTACGAATGACCCGGACAGCCCACGAAGAACGGTATGGATCGAGTGACCTTCCCGACCGGGGCGGAGTGTCCAGGTGCTGGAGTCCCAGGGATGCCGTTGGCCTGTGGCTGCGGGCCCGCAGGTCGCCTCCCTGACACGTCGCGGCCGGGGCCCGCTCCTTCGAACGTCAGCGCGATGTCTCGCCGGCGTCTGCGACGCGGTTGAGCTCGGCACCGGGGTACGGCGTCTGCTTGCTTTCCGACAGCAGCCGGCGGTGGAAGTCGTCCAGGACGACGCCGGCCCGGGCATGCCGCTCGACGATCGCAGCGATCTCGGGCGGAACGGCCTCGGGCCTCCGACCCGCGATCCACTTCTGAAGGAACACGTCTGCTTCGACACCGCCCCGGACGCGGTCGATGAGGTGGTGGATCAGATGGCTCGCGGTGCAGTCGCGGTCGTACCCGAGGTGGTTCGAGAGGAACCGCTGCTCGGCTGCTGACAGCTCGAAACCCGAGCTCAGCGCCAGCCCGAAGTCCGCGAAGCAGATCAGCCGGCCGTCGGTCAGCAGGTTGTCGAAGTGGGCGTCGAAGTGCACGAGTCCGTGAGAGCTCATGAATGCCGTGCCCCGCGCCAAAGCATCCTCCACCCACGCGGGGGAGCCGCCGCCGGCCACCGCGGTCGCCCCGTGCTCGCGCAACAACGTGCTGAGTGTCTGCGGCATGTGTTCCAAGAACAGCACCAGGCTGCGGGAGGACCGGCCGATGGCCTCCAGGCGCTCGCGTACTGCCTGCGAGCCGTCCCAGTGGGCGACCGCGCCGTCGATGCCCCCGAACTCGTCCACGAAGCCCTCGGGAGGAGAGTCGGGCAGGACGCGCCAGTGGTACATCAGGGGAAAGCCCTCGTACTCCTTCCCGAGGACCCAGTTGGTGGTCATGATGTGGACGGCCAGCTCTCGCCAGGCACCGAACCCGGCCGAGCCCACTCCGTACTGGTAGAACATCGGCAGCCCGAAGAGGTTCGCCGTGGACCGGACGTTCTCCGGCCGGGTCTCGACGTCCGTCAACGGCACTCTCTTGACGAAGACCCGCGTCCCGTCGATGTCCAGCTCCGCCGACCTGCCGCCGATACCGGATCCGACCGGAGGAGCGGATGCCACGATCTCGCCGAGACGCCGGTCGCTCATCAGGGACAGGCGGGTGGCAATGGTCCCGTAGGCGGCCAGACGTGCGTCGTGCTGACATTCGGAGTGGCGCATCCACGGCTCCTCTGTGCCCCCGAACCAGGGCGTCGGTGATCGCTCAAACGTATTCGACTCCCGCCGCCGAGGTCAGTCTCGGACCGCAAACCGTTCGGTATCCGACCTGCCGTCGGCGGGCCTGCCGGGCGATGCCCGTACGACGGCCGGCGCTTCCTGCGGAGTCTCGACCCTGTCGTGGCCCCGATGGATCACGGCCGGCGGCGGGACGGTCGCCGTTCATTCCGCCGCCGCCGGCGCGAACGCGAAACGGAACCGTTCCACCCCACGGGGCAGGTCCGCGCTCGTCCGATCGTCCGCATCAGCTGCACGTGCCCAGAACACGCTGAGCGTGAAATCGCGCGGCTTTCCTTCGAGTTCGAACTCCAATGCCACCTCGGCAGGACCCGAGAAGAGGGTCCACACGTCGATGCGGCCCGTCCGCGACCGGTACGGAACCCTGGCAAGGAGGCTGAACCCCTCCGGACGCACGGGATGGTCGGTCAACTCAAGGGTCACCTCCGCATAGTGCTCCCGAATCGAACTGCGGACCTTGACCGCCCCGTCGGTCAGTGTGACTCCCGGAGTCCCGGCCGCCAGCGGCAGTTCCAACCAGCTGCCGTCCTCGGCGAACTCGTCCTCCTCCCACAACCCGAACTGCGAACGTTCGACTGAGACAAGGCCTGCGGCCTCGGTCCGAAAGCTCGGCATGTCGACGATCCTTGCACGACGGCCGCTTTCCGGCTGTCGGGTTCGGAAGAACCTCCGGGCACGATCACGGCGGCGCGCACGGCACCACGGTCGGCACCACGGACGGCACCGTGCGGCACGGCCGACGGTCGTGCCCCGCGGCAGGTTCCGTGTCGTGTCAGGCTCTGGAGGGCCGCTGCCGCTGGGAACTGTCCGTTGCGATCGGGAGGCTGCGCAGTGTCAGCACGGCCGGTGGAGGCAGCGGTTCGTCGGCCGTGTCGGTGCGGAACGACTGGAGCGGATAGGCCACCAGGCGCCGGGAGGTGTGCCAGATCCCGTACGGCTCCCGGCGGCAAAGGCGGAACGATGAACGACCGCATGATGAAGGCAGTGCTCTACGACCGCTACGGCGGCCCCGATGTGCTCTACGCGGGCCGCGTGCCACGTCCCGAAACGGCCCGCCGCGACGTTCGGCCACCTCGCGGCCAGTACGGTCCACGGACACGGCCGGGTGCGTTACTTCAGCGGCGACCCCAAGCGGGCGGACTTCGACGACCTCGCCCGCCATGTGGTCGAGGGCAAGCTGAGCCCCGCGGTGGACACGGTCTTCTCCCGGGAGGAGACAGCGGCGGCGCACTGGGCGCTGGAGGCGGGCGGCGTCCGGGGCAAGTACGTGGTCAGGGTCGCGTAGGACCCTGTTGTCCCGTCTCGGCGAGGTTTCACCGGTTTCACCGGTTTCACCGGAGATTGACGACCGCGCGGCTCGTCCCGCCGAGGTTCGACCGGTCGCCCGCGGTGGCGATGAGGGCCGCCAAGCCGTCGAGGTGGCGGTCGAGGCCGAAGGTGAACAGGGATTCGGCGGACAGGCCCAGGCCGGGGTCGGTGCGGGCGGCGGTGAACGCCGGGAAGGTGCCGTCCGACAGCAGCGCGGCCATCCGGGCCTCCTGGACCTGCATCCACTGATCGCCGGTGACACCGCTGGCGTGACCCGCCTCCTGCTCCGCCGCGAGGTCGACCGCGCAGCCGCGGACGAATCCGAAGAGCGAGACCGCCGCGTGCATGCGGGTGTCGGCGTCGAGGCCGAGGCCCTCCAGCGCCGCCAGGGCCCATTCGATGTGGCGCATGCCGTTCGGTGCGAGCAGCGGCCGGGCGAGGTTCATCGTGGCCGCCAGCCAGGGGTGCTCCTGGTAGAGCCGCCACTGGGCCCGGGCCGAGAGGTCCAGGCGGGACCGCCAGTGCGGCGGGGCCGGGGTCGGCAGCGGCGCCTGCGCGTAGGCCGCGTCGACCATCAGCGCGAGGAGCTGGTCCCGGTTCTGCACGTGCCGGTACAGGGACATGGCCGAGGTGCCGAGTTCGGCGGCCAGCCGCCGCATGGTGAGCGCGGCCACCCCTTCCGCGTCGGCGATCGCGATTCCTGCCAGCACCAGGCGTCGGCGCGCCGCCGACTCCTCCGACGGCCCCTCCGTGCGCCGGTCGGCCGCCCCTCGGGCCGCCCGCGGCGCACGGGGGGCGGCGCAGACCACGGTCCCCACCCCCGGCACCGCCCGGACCAGACCCTCCTGCCGCAGGACCGCCAGCGCCTTGGTCGCCGTGGCCATGGCCACCCCCCACCGCTGCGTGACCGCCCGCGTGGAGGGCACCCGGTCACCCGGACGCAGCTCACCGACCTCGATGCGATGCCGAAGTTCGGCGGCGATCCTCGCGTACGGCGGCACGACCGACATGATGCACTCCTCGGTGTACTAGTGCACGAAGCCTAGCGCACTAGGGTTCCTTCTCGATCTTCGCACTTCACAGGCGAACTTGAGCCTCATACGTTGTACGCACAGACCTGAGAGAGGAACCCGGGATGACCAAGAACACCACCACCACCCGCACCGTGCTGATCTCCGGCGCCAGCGTGGCCGGCCCGGCGCTCGCCCACTGGCTGCGCCGCCACGGCTTCGTCCCCACCGTGGTGGAGCGCGCCGGAGCGGTGCGCGAGGGCGGCTACGCGGTGGACTTCCGCGGCGAAGCCCTGGACGTGCTGGACCGGATGGGCCTGCTGGAGCAGATCCGCGAGCTGGACACCGAGATGGGCGACGCGGCGATGGTGGACGCCGAGGGCCGCCAGTACGCGACCCTGCCGGCCGTGATCTTCGCGGGCGACCTGGAAGTCCTCAAGGGCGATCTGACCAGGATGCTGTACGAGGCCACCCGCGACGACGTCGAGTATGTCTTCGGGGACTCCATCGCGAGCCTGACCGAGGACGAGCACGGCGTCGAGGTCACCTTCGAGCGCGGCGCTCCCCGCCGCTTCGACCTGGTCGTCGGCGCCGACGGCCTGCACTCGCGCACCCGGACGCTCACCTTCGGCCCCGAGGAGCAGTTCGTGCGCCACCTCGGCATCTACACCGCCATCTTCAGCCTGGACAACTACCTCGGCCTGCAGAACACCGGCCGTCTCCACGCCGCCCCGGGCAAGGCCGCCAACATCTTCACCGCCCGCGCCAACAGCGAGGCCCGCGCCGCCTTCCACTTCGCCGCCGGGCATCTGGAGTACGACCGCCACGACCGCGCCGGGCAGCAGCGCATCATCGCCGAACGCTTCGCGGACGACGGCTGGGAGATCCCGCGCCTGCTCCAGGAGATGGCGCAGGCATCGGACTTCTTCTTCGACGCCAACGCCCAGGTGGAGATGGACACCTGGTCCAAGGGGCGGGTCGTGCTGCTCGGCGACGCCGGGTACTGCGCCGGCCCGACCTCCGGCCGCGGCACCTCGCAGGCCCTGATCGGCGCGTACATCCTGGCCGGTGAACTCGCCGCCTCCGGTGGTGACCACACGACGGCCTTCGCCGCGTACGAGCGCGAGATGCGCGGCTACGTGACGGAGCACCAGACCCTGGGGCGCGAGGGCGCGGAGCGGTTCTTCATGCCCGCCCCCACCCAGGAGATTCTGGACATGCTGGCCGCCCAGGCACCCGAGAGCACCCGCACCACCCCGATCCGGCTGCGTGACTACGGCGCATCGCCGTCACCCGAGTCGGCGGCGGTCGCCGTGGCCGTGGGCACGGTCTGACGGCAGTCCTCGACAGGGCCCGTCGAGGACGCGGCAAGGCCCGGGGCGGAGGTCCTCACGCGTGCCTCCGGTGTCGTGCGAAGCGGACACCCGGGAGGCGTGGGAAACGGGCGTCACCGTGTGACGGCACGGGTCAGGAGGCGGTCGTCGGGTTGAATCCCTTGGTGATCAGCCGGACGGCCAGGCACAGTTCCCAGGCGAAGACCGGAACGGCGGCGAGCATCCCCGGCCCGGAGACCTGCGGGTAGAGGCCGAACAGGACGGCGATCGCGGAGGTGAAGATCAGTGCGCCGCCGACGAGCCCCAGTACGGCGATGAAGCGCGGTATCAGCCGGGAGCGGTACAGCAGGCAGGCGAGCACCGCGGTGTTGGCTCCGCAGATGAAGTTGGGGCCGAGCAGGAACGTCCAGTCGTGGATGGCGACCAGGGCTTTCCCCGTGGTGAGGAGCGCGGCGCTGTCCGCTCCCTGCGGAGGGTGTTGGCGGAGGGTCACCAGGGCCAGCAGGCTGACGATGCCGACGGCGATGACGGCGGCTTCCAGGGTGCGCAGGCCGAGGTACCCGACGGCGAGGCCTTCGCCGTGCCGGCGGGCGACGGGGTACATCGTGCATGCGGTGGCGATGATGCCGATGGTGAGGAGCACCTCGAACAGGGCGCCCAGGAGCACTTGGGTGTCCGGGCCGGCGCCGACCACGTAGTCGGCGGTCTTCAGGATCGGGCCGTACAGGACGAGCCCGCCGATCGAGGTGACGTGGGTGATGAGGAAGCACGTGCCCGTCGCTGTCGCGAGGGTTCTCGGTGAGGCCACTTGGGGCTCCTTCGGCGGTGGAGGCGGGAAGAGGTGTACGCCGTACACCTCATGGCGGGACGGTATGGTGTACCCCGTACACCTGTCAAGGGGGATCGGTGAGGACCATGGCCAAGCAGGCAGACGCCCAACAGGCGGCCACCGAGCGGAGGAAGCCGCTCAACCGGGACCGCGTGCTGCGCGCCGCCGTCGCCCGCGCCGACCAGTCCGGGATCGAGGCGCTGAGCATGCGCAGCCTCGCCCAGGAACTGGGCGTCGTGCCGATGGCCCTCTACAAGCACGTGGCCAACAAGGAGCAACTCCTCGACGGCATGGTCGAACTCGTCGTCGGGGAGATCGACCCCCCGGCCGACGGCCCCGACTGGAGGAGCGCGATCCGCGAGCGCGTCCTGTCGGCCCGGCGGGCGCTGCTGCGCCACCCGTGGGCCCTGCGCGTGATCGAGTCCCGCGGCACCCCCACCCCCGCCGTCCTGGACTACCTGGACTCCGTGATCGGCACGTTCCGCAGGGGCGGCCTGTCCGTCGACCTGACCCACCACGCGATGCACGCGCTGGGCAGTCGCGTCTGGGGCTTCACCCAGGAGCTGTTCCCGGCTTCTCCGGGCGACGAGCCCGGGGAGCAGGCCGCCGCGCTCCAGGCGATGGCGGCCAGGTACCCGCACATCGCCGAGATCGCCATGGCCCGGGCCCACGACGGCGCGTCGGTCGTCGGCAACGGCTGCGACGACCAGTTCGAGTTCGAGTTCGCCCTCGACCTCCTCCTCGACGGCTTCGCGCGGCTCCACGGGCGCGGATGGAGCTCCGGGCAGGCCTGAGCGAGCCGGGAGAGAAACCGGGCGACTACCGCGCGCCCGATCGCCTGGAGCGGGCGCGTCCCCCCGGGCGGCCGTTCACCGCACGTCGTCGGTTCCGGACCGGACGATGGCGCCCTCGTCCAGTGCGTGGCCCGGAGCCGGTCGGACCGTGCCGGGAGCGGCGGCTGACGGCCGGCCGGACTGACGGACAGTCGGCTGACGGGAGGGGCCTGTGGCGGCACCCGTCGAGGGCGTGGATATCGTGGCCGACGCCGCGCGGCCGACTCCTCGGCGTGCGGTCTTTCGTCACGTCAGGAGAGAACTGGGTGAAGTCCCCAATGACAGCGCTCCGGAGCGCCGCGGCCGTCGTGGCGGCCGTGCTGATGGCGGCGCCCGCCGTCGCAGGCTCCGCCGCCGCAGCTCCCGCCGCAAGCCCGGACACCAAGGCGGTGACGTACCAGGGCCGCGTCTTCCATGTGCCTTCGGCCTGGCCGGTGGTGGACCTGGCCGTGGACCCGCAGGCCTGCGTCCGCTTCGACCAGCACGCGGTGTACCTCGGTCACCCGGGCGAGCAGCAGGCCTGCCCGCCGCGGTTGACCGGCCGCACGGAGGCCCTGCTGGTCGAGCCAGCCGAGGGCGCCGCACCGGACCGGGAGGGCTCCAACCCGGTCGCGCAGACGGTCCGGGCGACCGACGGCGTCGTCGCGGTGACCGGGACGTACGACACGGACCAGCCGCTGGTGCGGCGGATCATCACCGGCGCCGGGCTCACCCCCGCGCCGACGCACCGACCGCAGCCGGCGCCCGCCGGGCCCCGGACGACCCCCGCACCGAAGTCCACCGCGGCCGCCGCCGCGCCGTCCGGCCAGGCCATGGCCGCAGCCGCCGCACCGGCTGCTTCGGCCGCGGCGGCGTCGGTTCCCGCGTCGGCGACGAACTACACCGGCAAGGGCTTCGACGCCTGTACGGCGCCCTCCGGCGCCGCGATGAACGCGTGGATGGCCTCCTCCCCGTACCGGGCGGCCGGCGTCTACATCGGCGGTGTCAGGCGGGCCTGCGCCCAGCCGAACCTGACGGCCTCCTGGGTCCAGCAGCAGCAGGCCGCGGGCTGGGCCTTCATGCCGATGTACGTCGGCGTGCAGGCCCCGAAGATCAGCTACCCCGCCACCGAGGGCGCCAACGCCGCCGACGACGCGGTGAGCCAGGCCCAGGCCCTCGGCTTCGGCCCCGGCACGATCCTCTACTACGACATGGAGGCGTACACCACCCCGCAGTACTCGGTCGCGGTGCTCGCGTTCCTCACCGCCTGGACCAACGAACTGCACGCCTGGGGCTACAACTCCGGCGTCTACAGCAGCTCCTCGTCCGGCATGAAGGACCTGGCCGCCAACGCCGGCAACGGCGCCTACACCATGCCCGACGCCGTCTTCAGCGCCAACTGGAACGGCAAGGAGGACACCGCCGACCCGTCGATTCCGGCCGGCTACTGGAACAACCACCAGCGCGCCCACCAGTACGCCTCGCCGCAGAACCCGGAGACCTGGGGCGGCTACGCGATCGCCATCGACCAGGACTACCTGGACATCCAGCTCACCGCCGCCCCGCCGTCCCAGTCCTCCGCGTTCTTCCTCGGCGTGCGCCAGAGCTCGGGCGCCTGGCCCGGCTTCAGCCCGCTGACGGGCGGTGCGGGCGTGTTCCGCGGCTCGGAGGCCGCGATCACCGGGCTGCCGGGCGGCTCCTCGCAGGAGCTGGGCATCGGCCTGGACGGCCGGCTCTACCACGGGGTCCGCGCCTCGAACGGCAGTTGGAGCGGCTTCGCCGGGGTGCCCGACGACGGCACGCCGGCCACCCAGGCCCGCCGGACCGGCATCGCGGGCATGCCGGACGGCTCCTCGCAGGTGGTGACCGTCGGCAGCGACGGCAACGTCTACCACCGGATCCGCTCGGCCGACGGCACCTGGTCCGGCTACGGGGCGCTCCCCGGGGTCGGCACCCCGACGATGGCGGCCGCGGACATCGCCATCGCCGGCCTGCCCGACGGGTCCGCCCAGGTCCTGGCGATCGGCAACGACGGGAACGTCTACCACGAGACCCGCTTCTCCAACGGCAGTTGGAGCGGCTTCGCCCCGCTCCCGGGTGTGAACAGCTCGCGGATGGCGGCCTCGCGGGTGGCCATCACGGGACTGTCGGACGGCTCCTCGCAGGTCCTGGTGATCGGCAGCGACGTGAACATCTACCACGAGGCCCGCTTCGCCGACGGCACCTGGTCCGGCTTCGCCGCGCTTCCCGGCAGCGGCACGCCCACCATGGCCGCGCGGGCGGTCGGCATCGCCGGTCTGCCGGACGGTTCGTCCCAGGTGGCGGTGATCGGCAACGACGGCAACCTCTACCACGAGACCCGCTTCACCAACGGCGCCTGGTCCGGCTTCGCCGCGGTCCAGGGCGCGTACGGCGCGAGCACCTTCCCGGCCCAGCGCGCCGCCATCGCGGGCCTGCCGGACGGCTCCAGCCAGCTGGTGGCCACCCGGAGCTGACCCGGACACATCCCACCACCTCACCACCCCGGCGCCCCCGCCCCCGGTACGTCCCGGGGGCGGGGGCGCCGGCCGGCTCGTCCGGCAGGCCCGCGATGGCGAGGGGGCTCACCGGGGCCGGGGGGCGGCGGTCAGGACCAGACGATCAGTTCGCCGTTCATGGTGAATCCCAGGAAGAGGGAGAGGGTGATCCGGCGGCCGCCCTCGAAGTCCTGCACCTGGTGGAAGTTGCGGCAGTCGAAGAAGACGCCTTCGCCGGGCTCGGCCCGCACCGTGGCCGACGGCGCGTCGGCGACGACCTCGGGGGCCCAGCCGTAGCCGTCCCTGCGGGTGTCGTCGCCGGGGATCCAGCGATGCCGCCAGACGGTCAGCGCGCCGCCGTGCCCGGCGACGGTGAGGTGCAGGTTGAAGGCGAGTTGCACGAGGGGCTGGTCGTCGAGGCGGCCGGGGAACTCCCGCACCACCTCGTCGTAGTGGATCTTAGAACCGGTGGGGAACTCGCGGAGGATGCCCGCGTGCAGCGGGCGCCCCCCGATGGTCGCAGGGCGCACCGGAATGCCGAGTTCGGTGCCCAGCCGCCGCATGAGGGTCACCGCCGGGTCGGTGTCGCCGTAGAGGTCGCGGGCGGCCTTCCGGGTCTGCTCCGCCTTCTCCCAGTAGGCGTCCCGGACCCGGCCCTGCCCGTAGTAGTCGTACACCGCCGGGCCGAACTTCAGGATCGGCGGGTCGAGCCGCTCCTCGTCGTAGGGCTCGAAGTCGGCCCGCTCGATGCGGGCGACGAGGTCGCTCAGGTCGCCCCGGAGCAGGTCGGGCACCCGGACGATCGCGCAGGTGCCGGCGGCCAGCCGCTGCAGAGCCTCCCGCAGCTCCCCGTCCCGGACCGTCTCCGCTCCGAACATCGCCTCGTCGTCGTGCCGGGTCGGTGTCATGGCAGCGGTGTTCCCCTCGGTGAGAGGCCGGACGGAAGGGCGGCAGCACCCACCCCGGGGCCCCGCCGTCGACGACGGGGCCCGGCCGCGGCCGCGGGCGGCTTCGGGCAGCGGGCTCCGGCGCCTTGGCCGCCCTGGTGCCACGCGTGGTGCCACGCGCCCGCTCGGCCTGTCGCGTAAGGTCACTATCCCTTCGCCACGGGTCGTGGGCGAGCGTGCTCGTCCGGCCGGGTGACAGCACGAGGGGCAACCCCGACCGGGGCCGTCGCTGGGGCGGAGGGAGCCGGTCGCGACGGGCGATGCCGACGGCCCGGCTCGCCTGCTCACCGGCGCCGGCCTCCGCGCTGGTCGGCGCGGCGGCCTTCACGGCCGACTCCCACGTCCCCCGGGGTGTCGACGCCCTCAGCGGCGCCGTCACCAGGCTGGTCCGGCGCACCGGACCAGCCTGGTACCTGATGGCGACCGACGATCACGTCTCATCCAGGGAGTCGCTCGTGACCAGCGGCGACCGCAGGGACCGTCCAGGACGGGTGGGTGTTGACCTGGGTCACGGTGGCCCCGGCCAACTGCTTGTAGCGGGTCGCGATCCTCTCGGCCTCCTCGACGGGCAGCGACCCACCGTGCTCCTCGGCTCGCGCGATGGTCTCCTCCGGGCCCAGGCGCCGGTTGGCCAGCACGATCGCGTTGACGACCGGCCGGCGCATCCGGTCGTAGCGGCGGAGCGCGGTCACGGCGTCGTCGTCCCGGGTCAGGCACCAGGCCAGCACCCGGCTGTCGACGACGGACTGCGAGCCGCCGTTCATGCCCATGGGGAACATCGGGTGCGCGGCGTCGCCGAGGAGGGTGACCCTTCCGAAGCTCCAGCGCGGCAGGGGGTCGCGGTCGAGCATCGGGTACTCGACGATCACCGAGGAGCGTTCGGCGAGAGCCGCGAGGTCGATCCACGGCAGGTTCCACGACGACAGCCCGGCGTGAGCCTCCGCCGCGGTGACGCGGCGGCCGGGGCCGCCGGGGCCGCCGGGAGGCGGGGCGGACGGGTCGTGCCGAACCTCCAGCACCCAGTTCACCAGGGCATCGGCAGCCGAGGTCGCGGGGTCCTCGACCGGGTAGGCGATGAACTTCGCGCCGGGGGTGCCCCCGGCCACCACGATCGAACGGCCGTCGAGGACGTGCGGGTGCCGTGCGAGCCCACGCCACATGTGGACGCCGTTCCCGCTCGGGGGGCTCTCGTCCGGGTACAACCGGCTGCGCACCACGGAGTCGATGCCGTCGGCGCCGACCAGCACGTCGCCGTCATCGACGACGGGCCGGCCGCTCGACCGGTCCAGGAAGTGGGCACGGACGCCGCCCGCGCTCTGCTCGAACCCCCGGAACAGCAGGCCGGTACGGACCGAGTCCGGCCCCAGCCGCTCACGTACCGCCGTCAGCAGCAGCAACTGCAGACGACCCCGGTGCACGGAGTACTGCGGCCAGTGGTATCCGGCCGCGCGTCCCAGCGGCTCCTCCCAGACCGTCCCGCCCGCCCGGTCGTGGTAGCTCAGCCGATGCGGGGGCAGCGCGACGGAGTCCAGCTCGCCGTCCAGGCCGAGTTCGGCGAGTTCCCGGACGGCGTGCGGCAACAGGTTGATTCCGACACCGACCGCTTCGACCTTCCGCGCCGCTTCGTACACCCGTGGCGCGAAGCCGGCGGCGTGCAGGCTCAGGGCACAGGTCAGCCCGGCGATGCCGCCGCCCACGACGATCACTCTCATCTGTCTCCTCGCCCTTCGCCGGAGCCGCGGGTCCGGCCGATACCCGGCCACCAGCCTCGGGGCCCCGGCCGCGCGCGTCCAATACACAGCGGTGATGGCGGCCGTCACGATCGCTGATCGCACCGGGGGATCGCCGTACCGGCCCCGGACCAGTCGGGCGGTTCCACAACCCGTGCTCTCAACTGCGGAGTTGATAGCTTGTCGGTCATGGAGCTCCGTACGCTTGAGTACTTCGTCGCGGTGGCGGAGGAGCGGTCGTTCACCAAGGCGGCGGCCCGCTGCCATGTCGTGCAGCCCGCGATCAGCCAGCAGATCCAGGCCCTGGAGAAGGAACTGGGAGAGCCCCTTTTCGAACGCCTGCCCCGGCGGGTGGCCCTCACGTCCGGGGGCGCCGCCCTGCTGCCGCACGCCCGAGCCTGTCTGGCGGCGGCGGCGTCGGCTGTCCTGGAGTTCGCCGACCGGTCCGGTCTGGTCGGCGGATCGTTCGCGCTGGGGACCGTCGGCGGCCTGGAAGGCACCAGCATCCCCCGGCTGCTGGGGGAGTACCACCGCCGGTACCCCCGGGTCGCGGTGAGCCTCATCGGGGCGTCGAGTCCGTCGCTGCTGGCGAAGGTCCGCGACGGGGAGATCGACGCGGCCGTGGTCGCGGGACCGCTGGACGGCGAACCCGCCGCCGTGGCCTCGCGAGTGCTCCTGGAGGACCGGATCGTCGCGGTCCTCCCCGTCGGAAGCCGGCCCGCGAACCGTCCGATGACCCTCGACGAGGCGGCCCGGAGCCCGGTCATCAGCTACGGTCCCGACAGCGGGGTGCACGCGTTCATCCGTGCGGCCTTCGCCGCAGCGGACCTGCGGCTGGACATCGCCTATGCGACGAACGACGTCGCCCTCCAACTCGCGCTGGTCGCGGAGCGGATCGGTATCGCCCTCACCTCCCACGCGAGTCCGGTCCTCACCGCCGACCGGCGTTTCGCCGTCGTGCCGCTGGAGCCCGCCATCAGGTTGCGGAAAGTGTTCGTGTGGCGAGCGGGCACCCGGCCGAGCGCGCCGTTGCGCGCCTTTCTCGACCTGTGGCCGGAGCTGTCCGACCGGCCGGTGCGTTACGACGCCGACTCCGGCGCCACCACTGGTGGATGACGCGGGTCCTCGCCCGGGCTGCTGTCCGTTCCGATCGCCGCCTTCGGACGCAAGACCTTCATGCCGTCCTCAGGCTGCTCACAGCGGCGCGCTCGAACGTCATCCAGCATGTCGAAGCGAAGCGTCCCGCGCAGGCGGCCCGCTGCTCCCGCAAGGGTTGCGGGGCAGGCTCAGCGGCAGGCCGAGCTGATTGCCCGTCACCGTGCCGCTGTCGGCGGCGGTGCCGCCGGTGGCCTGTGTGCCGCCCTGGTTGACACAGCAGTTGCCGAACACGGCGTTGCCCGCACCGAGGATGTCGGCGTGGCCGACACCGCCCGGCGTGGTCTGGGCAACGACGGAACCCTGCTCCGGATACGCACCATCGGGTCGGTGCATCCGGGGCCGGGGGAGCCGGGACGCCGCGGAGCCGATGAGCGGCCGACGACAGTCGATGTGCGAGCCCAACGGTGGAGGGTCGGCTACAGGGCCGCGATCCAGGGATGCCCGGGGTGGACGCGGGCGAGCAGCTCGGTCAGGGTCCCGCGCTGAGCCGGGGTCAGGTGCGGGACGGTCGCGTCGAAGTCCGATTGATCCTTTCGGCGGACATGCTTGGCCTTGAACAGCAGGACCAGCTCGGGGGCCAGATACGGGATGCCGTCCCGGGTGTGGAGGATGATGTCGCGGTAGGGAAGCCGGATCATCTCATCGCGTCGGCAGATCCAGGTGTCACCGTCGTGCGGTTCGCGGAACACGTCGAGCAGGTAGTTTCCGGTGACTGGATCGCGGAGCCAGGTCTGGTGCACGGCGGCCAGCACCTCCGGTGCGGCGTCCTCCCAGATCCGGCCGCTGCCCGCCGCGTCGAAGACGTACCCGGGGAAGCGGGAGCGGACCTCGGGGAAGCTCGCGGCCGGAATCGCGATCTCGATGTCTCCATGAGCGCGCGTCCGCCTGCCGCGGAACAGGTCCAGCGCCCAGCCCGCGGCGACGCACCAGGGTGTGCCGATCCCGGCCAACCGCTGCGCGACCTCACTCGGGGTCCAGCAGGACGACCATCTGGCGTCGAGGGCTTCGATCTCGTCGGGCGACAGCTCGATACCGCCGCCGGGCAGTTGCTCGCTCACCGCAGGAATCTATCAGCGGGCTCGAAGGCCCCGGCCGGGTTCGACGCAGGAGGCCGGCGGGATGGCGGCGCCCAGACGGAGCCGCCGGGCGGCCTCGGCGAGGAACCCGCGGACCGTGGGCTGGGCCGGTCGAGGGCGGCTTCACGACCGGGATCCAGCTTGCGTGCGAGCAACGCCGAACGCTCGGTGCCGCCCTGGACGACAACCAGGCCATCAACCAGCACGCCTTCGACGCGGCCGTCGTCGACACCGACGACGACCTCGACGCCACCACTGCCGGCCTCGGCGGCGGCCCTGGCGGCGGCACTCGCCTGACCGTGCCATCGACCGGGTACGGCGGGGTCTGAACGCCCGCCTGGACCGCACACCCGAGGCACCCGACGGCATTACCTCCGATGCCGCGTACCGGTAACTGCGCCGCGAGGTCATCGCCGTCCAGAGCACCGAACTGCACCGCCGCTACGACGAACACCGTATCGGTGACACCACTCGCCGCAGCCTCCAGCACGACCTCGATCGCGAGGAGGCCGCCCTTCGCACCCCCTAGTGAGCTGGTCCGGAGATTCTTGAGCAGTAGCGGCAGATTCGGTCGATGATCTGGTCGGCGGTCTTGGTCCACTTGAATGGGTGGGCGC
>NZ_JBSHBN010000158.1:0-21792 GCF_053612025.1 Kitasatospora sp. NPDC054768 | reverse complement strand
GCCGGCCGCCCGGCCGCCCCGGACGGCGCCGCCCCCGAGCTGGACCGGCTGGTCCACCCGGCGGACCTGCCGGACGTGCAGGCCGCGCTCGCCGAGGCGCTGGCCACCGGCGGCCGCTACCGGATCGGCTACCGGGTGCTGCGGCCCGGCGGCCGGCCCGCCCGGGTCGAGGAGTCCGGCGAGGTGATGCTGGACGTGCACGGGCGGCCGGTGCGGATCGCCGGGCTGCTGGCCGAGGCCGGGTACCGGGAGCAGCCGCCGGCCGAGGAGCGGAACTCCCCGGCCGCCGCCCGGACGGCACTGCTGCTGACGCTCACCCGGGCGCTGTCCCGGGCGGTGACCGTCCGGGACGTCACCACGGCCGTCACCGACGTCGCCCGTCCGGCGCTCGGCGCCGCCGGCATCGTCCTGGACCTGGTGGACGCGGGCCGGCTGCTGCCCGTCTCGCACACCGTGTACGGGGGCCCGCGCCGCACCGAGCTCACCCGTCTGGCGGACCTGTCCGAGGGCGTGATGCAGCGGTCGCTGGCCCGCTCCGCCCCGCTGTTCAGCGAACCCTCGGCGGCCCGTTCCCGGCGCGATCCGCTCGCCCCGGCCGCCTGGGCGGTGCTGCCGCTGGTCGCCTCCGGGCAGCAGGTCGGCTCCTGCCTGATCACCTTCGCCGCCGAGCGGGTGTTCAGCCGCGAGGACCGGACCCTGTACTCGGCCTTCGCCGGCATCCTGGCGCAGTCCCTGGAGCGGGCCCGGCTGTACGACACCCACCACCACCGGGCCTCCGAGCTGCAGCGGGCGATGCTCCCGCGCACCCTGCCCCGGCTGTCCGGGATCGCCAGTGCCGCCCGCTACCTGCCGAGCACCGAGGGCATGCAGATCGGCGGCGACTGGTACGACCTGCTGCGGCTGCCGGAGGGCCGGATCGGGCTGGTGATCGGCGACGTCCAGGGCCACAACGCCGAGGCCACCGCGGTGATGGGCCAACTGCGCAGCGGGCTGCGGGCGTACGCGACGGACGGGCACGACCCGGCCGCCACCCTGACCCGCACCAGCCGGCTGCTGGCCGAGCTGGACACCGAGCTGTTCGCGACCTGCCTCTACCTGACCCTGGATCCGGCCGACGGCGCGCTGACCGCCGCCCGGGCCGGGCACCCGGCGCCGGTGCGGATCACCGCCGACGCCGCGGCCGTCGAGCTGGAGCTGCCGGGCGGGCCGCCGCTGGGGGTGGATCCGGAGCAGCCGTACCCGCTGGCGGTGGAGCGGCTGGCGGTCGGGGAGACGCTGCTGGCGTACACCGACGGGCTGGTCGAGGACCGCGAGGAGGACTACGACGAGTCGGTGCAGCGGATGCTCGGCGGGCTCGAACTGTGGGCGCGGCAGACCGGTCCGGGGCGGATCGGCCCGGCACCGGCGCTGGAGCGGCTGGCCGATCTGCTCACCCTGAACGTGACCGAGCGGCGGTCCCGGCCGGACGACGTGGCGCTGCTGCTCCTGCACCGGACGACGCCCCTTCCGTAACACCGTGCACACGGGCCCCACACATCGCGGAACGCGATCCGGCCGTCGGGCTCGGTTCCGGCGTTCCCACCGGGGCCGGTCAGGTTGCTCCCCCGGCTCGTCAGGCGCAGGGATCGGGGTCGAACGAGTGCCGATTGGCGCCGAATTGACTCGATATTGACGAGATCCGGTCACTTGGCGAGATCCGTTCACACCTTCGTAGGATCATCACCCTAGAATTCGCGGCGTGACGATGACTCAGTGGTCCGTAACGGCAACCGGCGTACTCGCCGTCCTCGCCCTCGTGGCCGCCGCGCGGTACCGCGCCGTGTCCGTCACCCAGCGCCGCCGCGCCGACCGGCTGCACGGCGAACTCGCCGCCCTCCAGGAGCAACTGGCCGCCGAACTCTCCCGCCGCGGCGAGGACCTCGCCGCCGTCCAGCAGGAGCAGGAGCACACCGCCTCCACCCAGCGGGCCTTCCTCAGCGTCGCCCGCCGGATCCTGGTGATGGCCCACGACCAGCAGGCGCTGCTGGACGAGATGGAGCGCACCCACGACGACCCGGCCCTGCTGGAGGGCCTGCTCAAGGCCGACCACGCCGCCGCCCAACAGGCCCGGCTGGCCCAGACCCTGGCCGTGCTGTGCGGCGCGCGGGCCGGCCGGCACTGGCCGGAACCGGTCCCCCTGGAGGACGTCGTCCGCGGCGCCCAGTCGCGCATCCTGCCGTTCCAGCGCGTGGTGGTGCGCAGCCGGACCGAGACCGCGGTGGTCGGCGCCGCCGCCGAGGCGCTGATCCACGCGATCGCCGAACTGCTGGACAACGCCACCCGCTACTCCCCGCCCAGCACCCAGGTGTTCGTCACCCTGATGCCGGTGCACAACGGCGCCGTCATCGAGATCGACGACGGCGGCGTCGGCATGCCGGAACAGGCCGTCGTCAAGGCCGCGGCCGCGCTGGCCGGCGGCAGCACCCTGGAGGTCTCCCGGCTGGGCGAGGTCCCGCAACTGGGCCTGGCCGCGGTCGGCCGGCTCGCCGAGCAGTACGGCTTCCGGGTCACGCTCAGCTCGGCGCCCTCGCCGTACGGCGGCGTGCGCGTGGTCCTGCTGCTGCCCAACGCGCTGCTCACCGAGCCGCTGCCGCCCACCGTCCCCGGCCTCGGGCCGGACGACCGGGCGTTCAACCCCGGCCCCCGACCGGCCTCCCCCGTCGGTCACCCCCTGCTGGAGACCCCGCCGTCCGGCCGGCACGCCGCCACCGGCGACACCCCGCCCCCGCTGCCCCGCCGGAGCCACCGGCGCGGCCGCACGGGCCGCCCCGCCCAGCACGCCGCTCCCCCACCGCAGCCCGCGCCGCCCTACCGCTCGGCCCGGGACGCGCAGGCGTTCATGGCGATGTTCCAGGCCGGGACCGCCAGCGGCCGTACCGCCGCCCGGGCCCAGGCCCAGTCCGACCCTTCCCTTCCCGCTTCCCCCCGACTTCCCCAGCGCTCCGGAGAGTTCCATGACCACCACCCCTGATCTCGGCTGGCTGCTCGCCGACATCATCGCCGTCCCGCAGGTCCAGCACGCCGTCGTCGTCTCCAACGACGGCCTGGAGATCGGCCGCAGCGCCGGCATCGCCCGCGACGACGCCGAACGGCTCGCCGCCGCCTGCTCCGGACTGCAGTCGCTGGCCCGCGGCGTCGCGACGGGCTTCGGCGGGCCGGGCAGCGCCACTCGCCAGATCATCATCGAGTACGGCGGCGGCTACCTCTTCGTCGTCGCCGCCGGGGCCGGCGCGCACCTGGCCGTGGTGACGAGCGAGGCGGTCGACGCCGGCCTGGTCGCCTACCAGATGCAGGTCCTGGTCGAGCGGATCGGCACCCACCTCACCAGCCCGCCGCGCGTCGACCACGCGGCGGGGGGCCACCGGTGAGCGGCCCGGTCCGGCCGTACGTCATCACCGGTGGGCGCAGCCGCTCCACCCGGGCCGAGCTGGCCCTGGAGAGCCTGGTCAGCGCGTTACCCGACCCGCCGGACCTGCCCGAGCACCCGCTGCTGAACCGCGAGCACCGGCGCATCCTCGACCTCTGCCACAGCCTGCTGTCCATCGCCGAGGTGGCGGCCCACCTGGGGCTGCCGCTCGGCGTCGTCAAGGTGCTGGTCGGAGACCTGTGGGACCTCGGCGCCGTGCAGGTGCTCCCGCCCGTCCCACAGGCCGAACGCCTGCCCGCAACCCTCCTGGAGGAGGTGCTCGTTGGCCTCCGCCAACTCCGCTGAAGCCGTCCCCGACGCCCCGGACGCAACCGACGCGGCCGGTGCCGCCGACGGACCGCAGTACCTGCCCTCCTCGGTGCAGGGCGCGGTCAAGATCCTGGTCACCGGTCCGTTCGGGGTGGGCAAGACCACCCTGGTCGGCTCGCTGAGCGAGATCACCCCACTGCGCACCGAGGAGACCATGACCGCCGCCAGCGCGGGCATCGACGACCTCACCGGGCGCCCCGGCAAGACCACCACCACGGTCGCGCTGGACTTCGGCCGGATCACGCTCAACTCGCGGCTCGCGCTGTACCTGTTCGGCACGCCCGGGCAGCAGCGGTTCTGGCCGCTCTGGGACGACCTGTCGCGCGGCGCGCTCGGCGCCATCGCCATGGTCGACCTGCGCCGCCCCGACGAGAGCTTCGACGTGCTCGGCCGGCTGGAGGAGCAGCGCATCCCGTTCGCGGTCGCGGTCAACACCTTCCCGGACACGCCGGGTTACCCGGAGGAGGAGCTGCGCTCGGCGCTGGACCTGCTGCCGGAGGTGCCGATCCTGCACTGCGACGCACGCGACCGCCGGCAGTCCTACGACCTGCTGATCGACTTCGTCGACCACCTGCACCGCAGCTCGATCCTGGAGCTCCAGGGATGACCACCCCCGAACCCCCCGGCGCCGCCGGGTGCCCGGTCGCCCACGGCACCGGCCTGCCCGGCGGGCTGCCCGTGGGCGTCCCGCTGACCCCGCTGTACGGCCCGGCCGTCGCCGAGGACCCGCACGGCCTGTACGCCCGGCTGCGCGAGCGCTACGGGCCGGTCGCCCCCATCGAGCTGGAGCCCGGGGTCGAGGCCTGGCTCGTCCTCGGCTACGCCGAGCTGCTCGAACTCACCCGCAACGAGGCGCTGTTCTCCAAGGACTCGCGCCGCTGGCGGGTGCCCGCCGAGGGCCGGCTGGCGGCCGACTCCCGGCTGCTGCCGATGACCTCCTGGCGGCCCACCCTGCTCAACCTGGACGGCGCCGAGCACCAGCGGCTGCGCTGCGCCGTCTCGGACACCCTCGCCCAGATCGACCACCGCCAGCTGCGCGGCACCACCGAGGCCGCCGCCAACGGGCTGATCGACGGCTGGGGCCCGGACGGCACCGCCGACCTGGTCGCCCAGTACGCGCGCCGGCTGCCGCTGCTGGTCTTCACCCAGCTGGTCGGGCTGCCGGTGGAGAGCGGGCCCCGGGTGGTCGAGCTGATCAGCCACTTCGTGGACAGCAGCGCGCAGTCGCAGCGCGCCGGCCTGGAGTTCCAGACGATGCTCGTCGACCTGGTGCGCCGCCGCCGGACCGCCCCGAGCGCCGACCTCACCTCCTGGCTGCTCGCCCACCCGGCCGGGCTGACCGACGAGGAGGCGGTGCACCACCTGGTGGTGCTGCTGGTCGCGGGCAACGAGACCTCGATCAACTGGACCGGCAACACGCTGCGGCTGCTGCTCACCGACCGGCGCTTCCGGGCCACCCTCACCGGCGGACGGCTGACCGTCTCCGACGCGCTGGAGGAGGTGCTCTGGCGCGACCCGCCGACGCAGAACTTCCCCGGCCGCTGGGCCACCGGCGACACCGTGCTCGGCGGCCAGTACATCAGCGCCGGCGACATGCTCGTCCTCGGCCTGGCCGCGGCCAACGCCGACCCGGCCGCGCAGGGCGTCTCCGCCGCCGCCCAGGGCTCGCTCGGCGGCAACCGGGCGCACCTGGCGTGGGGCGCGGGCCGGCACGTCTGCCCGGCCCAGCACCCGGCCAGGATCATCGTCGAGACCGCCGTCGAGACCCTGCTGCACCGCCTCCCCGACCTCCAACTGGCCGTACCGGCCGGAGAGCTGACCTGGCGCCCGTCCCCGTGGTCCCGGGCCCTGACCGCCCTCCCGGTGCTCTACAGCGCCTTCACCCCGCCCCGCCCGCCAGCCCCCGAGAGGCCCGCATGGACACCACCACCGACGCCGGAACCCGCGCCGAGCCCGTCCGGCTCGACCCCTTCGGCCGCGACCAGCACGGCGAGAACGCCCGACTCCGCGCGGCCGGCCCCGCGGTCCTGGTGGAACTCCCTGGCGGGGTGGTGGTCTGGGCGGTAACCCACCACGACACCCTCCAGTCGCTGCTGGCCGACCCCCGGGTCGGCAAGGACGCCCGGCTCTGGAACACCTTCCGGGAGGGACGGCTGCCGGAGGGCTGGCCGCTGCTCAACTTCATCGCCGTCCCCGGCATGGTCACCGCCGACGGCGAGGACCACCGGCGGCTGCGCGGGCTGGTCTCGCAGGCCTTCACCCCGCGCCGGATCGCCGACCTGGCCCCCGCCGTCGAGGCCCGGACGATCGCACTGCTCGACGAGGTCGCGAAGCTGGAGGGCCCGTTCGACCTGCGGCGGCACTTCGCCTACCCGCTGCCGATGCAGGTGATCGGCGAACTGCTCGGCCTCGCGCTGGAGCAGCAGGACGAACTGCACGAGCTCTCCGACACCATGGTCTCCAGCTCGGCCACCCCGGCGGCGGCCCTGGCCGCGCAGCGGGGCCTGAACGCGCTGCTGGCCTCGGTGGTGGCGGCCAAGCGGGCCGAGCCCGGCAACGACCTGACCAGCGACCTGATCGCCGTCCGCGAGGCCGGCCACCCCCTCGACCGGCAGCGGCTCAGCGAGGCCGAGCTGGTCGGCACCCTGCTGCTGATGCTGGTCGCCGGGCACGAGACCACGCTCAACCTGATCACCAACGCCGTCCGCGCCCTGCTCGCGCACCCGGACCAGCTGCGGCTCGTCCTGGACGGGGAACAGCCGTGGTCGGCGGTGGTCGAGGAGACCCTGCGCTACGACTCCCCGGTCGGGCAGTTCCCGCTGCGCTACGCGACCGAGGACATCGCGGTCGGCGACGTGGTGATCCGGCGCGGCGAGGCGCTGCTGGCCTCGTACGCGGCGGCCGGACGGGACTCCGGGCACCATCCGGACGCGGACCGCTTCGACCTCACCCGGCAGCCCGCCAAGCACCTGTCGCTCGGCCACGGCCCGCACTTCTGCCTCGGCTCCGGGCTCGCCCGGCTGGAGGCCGAGACGGCGCTGCGGCACCTGTTCACCCGCTTCCCCGGGCTGGCCCCGGCGCAGGGGCGGACGAACGAGCCGATCGCCTCGTTCGTCAGCAACAGCGTGCGCACCCTGTGGGTGACGGTCCGAGCCGGCCGGTGACCTGAGGGCGGTCCGGGTCGTTCGCCAGGGCATGAAGAAACTCGCCACCCTGGCCGCCCTCACCATGGCGGGCCTCGCCCTCGCCGCCCCGGCGGCCTGCGCCGCCACCCAGACCGCCTCCTCGCCGGACGTCACCGGCGGGCTCACCGACGGGCTCGAAGTCTCGCCCGCCGACCTCGCCCTGAGGACCGTGGGCACGCTCCCGCTGGTCGGCAAGCCGGCCAACGAGATCGAGGCGATCGGGACCAACCAGCTGGACCACCCGGGGCTCAGCGGACACGTCCTCAACTGATTGATCCGGCGATCAGGTGACCGGGTGGCCGGGTGGTCGGGTGACCGGACGGCCCGGTGGCGCACCCGCCCGGCGACCGGCCCGTGGGCGGCCGGCCGACCCCCGAACGGTCGGCCGCCCACGGCACTCGACGCGCGGCACCCGGGCCGCGGGGCGCTCAGCCCGCGGACAGCCGGTTGAGCTCCGGGTAGCTCAGCCCTTCGGCGAACGCGCCGAACGTGCCGCTCCCGTACACCTCCCGCGCGGCCCGGCGGACCGCCGCGTACGCCACCTCGGCCAGACCCGGGCCCAGGCTGATCCGGGCCACGCCGAGCTTCGCGAGTTCGGCGACCGCCGGGGAGCCGGGACCGGCCAGCACGTTCAGCGGCGCCGGGACGGCCGCGACCAGGGCGGCGATGGTCTCCGGGTCGGCCACCCCGGGGACGAACACCCCGTCCGCGCCCGCCGCGACGTACGCCCGCAGCCGGTGCACCGCGTCGTCCAACCGGCCCTCCGGGGCGCCGATCCCGTGCAGAAAAACATCGGTGCGGGCGTTGACGAAGAGCGGCACGCCGGCCGCGTCCGCCGCGGCCCGGGCGGCCGCGATCCGCTCGGCGGCCTCCTCCGGGGGACGGCCCTCGTCCTCCAGGTTCACCCCGACGGCGCCGGTGGCGATCAGCGCGGCGACCGTCCCGCCGACGCCGGCGGCGGTGTCCGCGTAGCCGCCCTCCAGGTCCGCGGTGACCGGCAGGTCGACCGCGCGGACCACCTGGGCGGTCCGGGCCAGCACCTGCTCGGGGTCGGCGCCGCCGCCGTCCGCGCTACCCAGCGACCAGGACACGCTCGCGCTGGCCGTCGCCACCGCCCGCGCCCCGGCGGCGGCCACCAGCCGGGCGCTCGGCACGTCCCAGGCGTTCGCCAGCACCAGCGGCTCGCCCGGGCGGTGCAGCTCGCGCAGCAGCCGGGCCCGCTCCCGCCGGACGGCGGGGTCCGCGGCACTCACTTGGCGGCCGGGCTCATGCGGGTGGACACGCCGATCCGGTTCCAGGCGTTGATGGTGGCGATCAGCGCGATCAGCTGGGCCAGCTCGGTCTCGTCGAACCGCTCGGCGGCCTCCGCGTACACGGCGTCCGGCACGTGGCCCTGGGTCAGCAGGGTGACCGACTCGGTGAGGGCCAGGGCGGCGCGCTCGCGGGCGGTGAACCACGGGGTCTCGCGCCAGGCCGGCAGGGAGACCAGGCGGTGGTCCTGCTCACCGTGCTTGCGGGCGTCGGTGGAGTGCATGTCGATGCAGAAGGCGCAGCCGTTGATCATCGAGGCGTGCACCTTGACCAGCTCGGCGATCACCGGGTCGAGGCCCTCCCGGGAGGCCCGGTCCACGGCGATCATCGCCTGGTAGTAGGCGGGGGCGAGCTTGTGCATCAGCAGGCGCTGCTCGGGGGCGGGCACCGGGGCTCCGTGCGTGCCGGTCGTCGCGGCCGTCGTCTCGTTCGTCGTCATGGCCGCCAGCCTAGGAGCGCGGTGGCCTGGCGTCCTGGTGCGTTCGGCCACCCGTTCCTTGGGCCACTTCCCGGGCACGTCCCGGCCACTTCCGGCGTACGAACGACCGTGCGAGGATCGCTGGCAGGGGATCGTCGGCAGGAGGTCGCCGAAGGTCGAGGTCAGGGGGCACGGTCGTGTGCACGGCGTTCGTCAGCATCGAGCCCGGAGCGGCCGTCCCGGTGCTGCTGCTGTCCGTCCGGGACGAGTACCTGGGCCGCGCCTGGCTGCCGCCCGACCACCACTGGCCGGACCGTCCGGAACTGCTCGGCGGACTGGACCTCGCGGCCGGCGGCACCTGGCTGGCCGTCGACCCCGGCCGGCGCACCGCCGCCTGCCTGCTGAACGGCTTCGGCCCGCTCGCCCCCGCCGACGCCCGGCGCACCCGCGGCCGGCTGCCGCTCACCGCCCTCCGGGAGGGCGGGATCGGCCACCTCGACCTCACCCCGTACGACCCGTTCCACCTCGTCCTGGCCCGGGCCGACGGCGCCCGGGTGTTCAGCTGGGCCGGCGGGCGGCTGGAGGAGCGCGAACTGCCGTCCGGCCTGAGCGTGGTGCTCAACGACGGGCTGGAGGGCCTGGCGGCCGGCCGGACCGCCTCCGAGCGGATCCGCGCCCTGATGGCCGCGCGGGCCGCCCACTTCCGGTCCCGCTTCACCGCCGTGCCCCGGCCCGGGCCGACCGCCGACGGACCGGCCGAGGCGGCCTGGGGCGGGTGGCTGCCGATCGTCGCCGGGGACGGGCTCGCCCCGGACGCGGACGCCGCGCTGGTCCAGCGGCGGGACTTCGGCGACGGACGGATCTGGGGGTCCTCCTCGATCTCACTGCTCGCGCTCGGACCGGACCTGCTGCGCTACGACTTCGCGGCCGCGCCGGTGGCCGCGGACGGGCCGGGGTGGCGGCGGGTGGCGGCGGCCTGACGGCGGGCTGACGGCAGCCGGCCCCACGTCGGCGGCGGCGGAAAAGGACTTGCACCTGACGCTGCGGGAGGCGGCATCGTGGCGCGGGTCGAGCCGAAGGAGACCGCCGTGACCCACCCGGACCCCGCGCCCCGCCCCCGCCCCCGCCTGCTCGCCGCGCTGACCGTCGCCCTGCCGCTGGCGGGCACACCGGCCGCGGTGACCGCCCTCGTGCTGTTCGGCGACGCCGCGCACCGGACCGTCCCGTCCGCCACCGTCCTGGCCTCCGTGGCGGCGGCGCTGATCGGTCATTTCGGCCCCGGTGTCGCGCAGCCGTACGGTCGGTGAACTTCCGACGGCGGGGTTGGCGAACGTCTACATGCCCGTAGTAGCTTCGCGACGGCCCCGGATCCGGGCGGCCACCGACCCCCGAGCGAAGGTGCGCGATGTCGACCCTGACCTACCCGGAAGCGATAGGCGTCGGCCTGCTCCAGGGTGTGACGGAACTCTTCCCGGTCTCCAGCCTCGGCCACAGCATCCTGCTGCCCGCCCTGGTCGGCGGAAGGATCCAGCACGACCTCGACATGACCGCCGAGGGCTCCTCGTACCTCGCCGCCCTGGTCGCCCTGCACCTGGCCACCGCGCTCGCGCTGGTGGTCTACTTCCGCAAGGACTGGGTCCGGGTGGTCGACGGGCTGTTCGGCTCGATCCGGCACCGCCGGGTTCAGACCCGCAACGAGCGGCTCGCCTGGCTGCTCGTCCTCTCCACCATCCCGGTCGGCGTGGCCGGCCTGGTGCTGGAGAAGGCCCTGCGCAACGCGCTCGGCAAGCCCGTCCCGGCCGCGGTCTTCCTCGCCCTCAACGGCCTCGTGCTGCTCGGCGCCGAGCGGCTCAAGCGCGGCGGCACCGGCCGCCGCCGGGCCGGACGCATCACCGCCGCCGCCGACGAGCCGGGCGTGGACCCGGCGACCGCCTCCGACCACCGGCTGACCCGGCTCGGCTACGGGCAGGGCGCCTGGATCGGCGCCGCGCAGATCCTCGCGCTGTTCCCCGGCATCAGCCGCTCCGGCGTCACCATGAGCGCCGGCATCCTGCGCGGACTGCACCACGAGGACGCGGCCCGGTTCTCCTTCCTGCTCGCCACCCCGGTCATCCTGGCCGCCTCGGTGCTGAAGGTGCCGGAGCTGTTCAAGCCGGAGAACTCCGGCGTGCTCGGCCCGGTCCTCGCGGGCAGCCTCGCCGCCTTCGTGGCCGGCTACGTCTCGGTGCGCTTCCTCACCAGGTACTTCGAGACCCGCAGCCTGACGCCGTTCGCGCTCTACTGCTTCCTGGCCGGCGTCGGCAGCGCGGTCTACCTGTCGCTCTGAGCCGCCCGGACCGCCCCGGCCGGGGCCTGCGCGAGCTCGGCCGGCCGGGAGAACATCGGCCCGTGCCCGGCCTCGCGCAGTTGCGCCGCCACCTCGTCCCACGCCCACGCCCACGCCCCGAGTCAGGCGCCCGCCACCAGTACGAAGGTCGCCATGGGCGGCACCCTAGCGCGCGCGTGCGACAGTGGCCCGGGAAACGACGGCGAACAGGACGTGGAGGAAACGTGGTTGAGGAACAGGGCGGGCCGGCCCCGCTCACGGGGAAGGCGGCGGTCGTCACGGGCGGCTCGCGGGGCATCGGGCGGGCCGTCGTCCGGCGGCTGGCCCGCGACGGCGCGCAGGTCGTCCTCGGCTACGCCCACGACGAGCGGGCCGCCGCCGAGGTGGTCCGTGCCGTGGAGGCCGAGGGCGGCCGTGCCTGGGCGCTGCGGGCCGACCTCGGCGAGGCCGGTGCCGCCGAGCGGCTGATGGCCGAGGCCGAGGAGCGGCTCGGCGGGCTGGACGTCCTGGTGAACAACGCCGCCGGCTCCTTCACCCCGACCCCGCTGGCCGAGCTGGCCGACGCGGACCTCGACGCCGTGTTCACGGTCAACACCCGCGCCGCCTTCACCACCGTCCGCTACGCCGCCCGCCGGATGCGCGACGGCGGACGGATCGTCAACATCTCGACGGTGAACACCGTCCGGCCCGTCCCCGGCATCGCCGCGTACGCCGCCAGCAAGGGCGCCGTCGAGCAGCTCACCGCCGTGGCCGCCGTCGAACTGGGTCCGCGCGGGATCACCGTCAACACCGTCTCGCCCGGCGCCACCGACACCGACCTGCTGCGCGGCACCAACCCGCCCGAGGCCCTCGACCGCGTGGCCGGCCTCACCCCGCTGCGCCGCCTCGGCCGGCCCGAGGACATCGCCGACGTCGTCGCCTTCCTGGCCGGGCCCGAAGGGCGCTGGCTCACCGGACAGAACCTCCGGGCCGCGGGCGGGCTGGCCTGATCCCCGGCCCGGGGCGCCCGGCAGCCGGCCGGGCGGCCCGACCGGTCACGCCGTGAGGCCCAGGGCGGCCAGGCGGACGGGATCGGTGAGGATGTCCATCGCGGTGACGCGGCCCCCGTGGACGGTGAACGACATGACCGACAGCGGACGGCCCTCGGCGAAGGACACCACCCCGGGCGAGCCGTTGACCAGGACGATCCGGCCCTCGGCGGCGAAGCGGGCGAACGTGATCGCCTGCGAGGCGACGTCCGCCGCACCGCGGCGCAGCGCGCTCGGGACCAGCGTGCCGCCGTCCGACCGGGCCACCACGTCCGGGTCGAGCACGGTCAGCAGGGCGCCGAAGTCGCCGCCCCGGGCGGCGCTCAGGAAGGCCTCCACCACCGTGCGCTTGCGGGCGTTGTCGGAGTCCGCGGCCGGGGTGGCGCCCTGGACCCGGCGGCGGGCGCGGCTGGCCAGCTGCCGGGTGGAGGCGGAGGTGCGGCCCAGCACCTCGGCGATCCCGTCGAAGGGCACCTCGAACATGTCGTGCAGCACGAAGGCCACCCGCTCCGCCGGGGAGAGCGTCTCCAGCACCACCATCAGCGCGATCCCGACCGAGTCCGCGACCAGGACCTCGTGCACCGGGTCCAGCGCCGACAGCCCGCTGACCACCGGGTCCGGCAGCCGCACCCGGTCCTCCTGCTCGGGCATCGGGTCCTCCCGGCGGGAGGCGCGGGAGCGCAACTGGTCCAGGCAGACCCGGCCGACGACCGTGGTGAGCCAGGCCCCGAGGTTGCGCACCCCGCCCGCGTCACTGCGGCCCAGCTTCAGCCAGGCCTCCTGGACGGCGTCCTCGGCCTCGGCGATCGACCCGAGCATCCGGTAGGCCACCGCCCGCAGTTGGGGGCGCTCCGCCTCGAAACGCCGGGCCAGTTCGGCCAGTTCGGCGGGTTCGGCAGGCTTGGCCGGTTCGGCCGGCTCGGCCGGTTCGGTCGACTCGGCCGGGGGGATTTCCTCGCTCACCCTGTCACATCCTCGCGTCGGGATCCGTCGGTCCAGTGACGGACGCTAACCGACCGGGAGGACACCATGACCACCACCCGGATCGCCGACCGCTCGGGCAAGGCCGTCCCCGACGACGTCCGGCATCCCGCCGCCCCGCCACGCGAGAATGGGGGTTGTGAGCACCTCCCGGACCACCTCCTGGACCACCTTCGGCGGCGACCTGCACCTGGACCTCACCGAGCGGCGGGCCGCCGGCGCCGGACTGCGGGCCGCCCTGGAGGACGCGCTGCGCGAGGCCGTCCAGGACGGGCGGCTCGGCCCCGGCACCCGGCTGCCGTCCTCCCGGGCGCTCGGCGAGGACCTCGGGATCGCCCGCAACACCGTGGTCGAGGCGTACGGCCAGCTCACCGCGGAAGGCTGGCTCAGCTCCCGGCAGGGCTCCGGAACCACCGTCGCCCGACGGGCCGCGCCGGAACCACCCCAGGGCCGGCGGCCGGCCCCCCGACCGTCGCCGAGGCGCCCGACCGCCCGGTACGACCTGATGTCCGGACGGCCCGACCTCTCGCTCTTCCCCCGCACCGCCTGGCTCGCCGCCGCCCGCCGCGCCCTCGCCACCGCACCGCACGAGGCCCTCGACTACGGCAGCCCACTCGGCCGGATCGAACTGCGGCAGGCGCTCACCCACTACCTGGCCCGGGTCCGCGGCGTCCGCACCGACCCCGACCACCTGCTCGTCTGCACCGGCGTCACCCAGGGCCTCGGCCTGCTCTGCGCCGCCCTGCGGGAACGCGGCGCCCGCGCTCTGGCCGTCGAGGAGTACGGGCTGCCGCCGCAGCACGCGGTCGCCCGGGCCGCCGGGCTCGCCACCGCCCCGGTGCCGCTGGACGCGGACGGCGCCCTGGTCGACCGGCTCGACAGCCGGGCGGGCGCCGTCCTGCTCACCCCGGCCCACCAGTACCCCACCGGCGCGGCGCTCTCCGCCGACCGGCGGGCGGAGGCGGTGCGGTGGGCGCGGGAGCACGACCGGTACGTCGTCGAGGACGACTACGACGGCGAGTTCCGCTACGACCGGCAGCCGCTCGGCGCCATGCAGGCGCTGGACCCGGAGCGGGTGGTGTACGCCGGAACGGCCGCCAAGAGCCTCGCACCGGGCCTGCGGCTGGCCTGGCTGGCCCTGCCGGACGCGCTGGTCGAGCCGGTCGCCCGGCTCAAGGCGCTGGCCGACACGATGTCCCCGGTGCTGGACCAGCTGACGCTGGCGGAACTGATCACCTCCGGCACCTACGACCGCCACGTGCGGCGCTGCCGCCTGCACTACCGGCGCCGGCGCGACCACCTGGTCTCGGCGCTCGCCGAACACGCCCCGCACGTCCGGGTCACCGGCATCGCGGCCGGCCTGCACGCCGTGCTCCAGCTGCCGCCCGGTTCCACCCCGGAAGCCGAACTCGTCGCCCGTGCCCAGCAGGCCGGTCTCTCCCTCGGCGGCCTCGCACGGCACCGCGTCACCCCGGCCACCGCCGAAGCCCCGCCCGCCCTGGTCATCGGCTACGCCACCCCGCCGGAGCACGCCTTCGCCGGGGCCGTCCGGGCCCTGTGCGAGCTGCTGCGCGGGGCGTGAGCGGGGCGGGCAGGGCGGGCCGGGCCGGGCCGGGCCGGTGAAGCCGGGGCCCCGCCGCCGGGGTCGGCCGGCGGGGCCGGTTCGGGGAGGTGGTCCGCCCGCCTCCCTCGGGGGTGGGGGGCGGGCGGACGGTCAGGGGTTCGAACTACTTGTTGCGGCTGCCCAGTTCGAACAGGAGGATGATGAAGCCGGCGAAGATGTGGATGCCGGCCGTGTAGATCACCAGGCGGTGGTAGACGCGCTTGTTGGCCCACTTGCCGGCGTCCATGGTCTTCGGACCCGCTGCGGTGTCGGCGCCGGCGGCCGGGGTGGCGGTGGTGGTGGGATCGGCCATGGTGATCTCCTCCGGGGTGTTCTGACGGCTGGTCAGTGAACGGCGGCGGGGCCGCCGCCGAGGCAGAGTTCGCCGCCGGGGCTCTGCAGCAGGGTGTGGACGAAGAGCAGTTCGACGCCGCTGTCCGACTCCGCGGCGATGCAGTGCGGCGTGAGCGAGTCGTAGTGGGCGGAGTCGCCCACCCCGAGTTGGTGGACGCGGTCGCCGAGGGTGACCCGGAGCGCGCCCTTCAGGACGTACAGCCACTCCTCGCCCGGGTGGACCCGGACCACCGAGTCCTGCACGCCCGGCGGGACGTGCACCCGAAGGGCCTGCATGGCGCGGCCGGGGGCGCCGGCCCGCCGGTAGCCCCAGCCGCCGGCCCGGCCGGGCTCGATGGCGCCGCCGCGGACGATCGGGTCCGGCTCGGCGAGGGTCTCGCCGAGCAGGCCGGAGACCGAGGTCCCGTACGCGCGGGCGAGGCCGAGCAGGACGGGCAGCGAGGGCTGCCGTCGGCCGGTCTCCAGCCGGGACAGATAGGCTGGGGAGAGTCCGACCCGTCCGGCGGCCACCTCCAGCGTGAGGCGACTGCTGAGCCGGTGCTCACGGAGGCGGGCGGCGAGGCCGGCGACCTCCTGGTCGTCGAGCTGTTCGCCGGTCGTGGCGGCACCGGTGGAGCTGCTGGTCATGTGTCCAGTGGACACCCGGCGTGCCGCAGGGGCAAGAAATTTGCCTCAGAGGCAAGGGCTCGAAAGGGGGCCGCGTCCCCGCGCTCACGGCCGCGGGATGTTCCGCAGATTGCTCCGGGCCAGGTCGATCATGCGCCCGACGCCGCCCGAGAGCACCGTCCGGCCCGCCGCCAGGGCGAAACCCTTCAGCTGGGCGGCGGTGACGTGCGGCGGGATGGACAGCGCGTTGGGGTCGGTGACCACGTCCACCAGGGCCGGACCCGGCCGCTCCAGCGCCTCCGCCAGCACCTCCCGGACCCGGGCCGGCTCGGTGACCCGCTTGGCCTGGATGCCCATCGCCCGGGCGATCCCGGCGTAGTCCACGTCCCCGTTGTCGATCTCGGACTCCGGGTAGCCGGAGACCAGCATCTCCAGCTTGATCATGCCCAGTGCGCCGTTGTTGAAGACCACCGTCTTCACCGGCAGCCGGTGCTTGGCCACCGTGAGCAGCTCGCCGAGCAGCATGCCGATCCCGCCGTCGCCCGCCATCGCGACCACCTGCCGCCCCGGGCAGGCGAGCTGGGCGCCGATCGCGTGCGGGAGGGCGTTGGCCATCGAGCCGTGCAGGAAGGAGCCGATCACCCGGCGGCGGCCGTTGGGCCGGAGGTAGCGGGCGGCCCAGACGTTGTTCATGCCGGTGTCCACGGTGAACACCGCGTCCTCGGCGGCCACCTCGTCCAGCACCGAGGCGACGTACTCGGGGTGGATCGGCAGGTGCTTCTCGATGTCCCGGGTGTACGCGCCGATCACGTCCTCCAGCGCCCGGCAGTGCTTGCGTAGCATCCCGTCCAGGAAGGCGCGGTCCCGCGTGGCGTCCAGCAGCGGCAGCACGGCCCGCAGGGTGGCGGCCACGTCCCCGTGGACGGCCAGGTCGAGCGGGGTGCGGCGGCCGAGCCGGGTCGCGTCGTGGTCGACCTGGACGGTGTGCGCCTGCGGCAGGAAGGAGTCGTACGGGAAGTCGGTGCCGAGCAGCAGCACCAGGTCGGCGGAGTGCAGCGCCTCGTGGCAGGCGCCGTAGCCGAGCAGTCCGCTCATGCCGACGTCGTACGGGTTGTCGAACTGGATCCACTCCTTGCCGCGCAGGGAGTGGCCGATCGGCGCGTTCAGGGCCTGCGCGGCCGCCATCACCTCGGCGTGCGCCGCACGCACCCCGGCGCCGCAGAACAGGACCACCTTGCGGGCCGCGTTGAGCAGCCGGGCCAGCTCCTGCACCTGGGACCAGGGCGGCGCGGCGACGGCCTCCTCGGTGAGGAAGTGGCCGGTGCCGGTGGGTGCGGCAGCGGTCAGCGCGGCGACGTCCCCGGGGAAGGCGAGCACCGAGACGCCGTGCGAGCCGAGCGCGTGCTGGACGGCGACCCGCAGCAGGCGGGGCAGCTGGGCGGGGGTGGAGAGCATCTCGCACCAGTTGCTGCAGTCGGTGAACACCCGCTCGGGATGGGTCTCCTGGAAGAAGCCGGTGCCGATCTGCCCGGACGGGATGTGGGAGGCGAGCGCGAGCACGGGCAGGCCGCTGCGCTGGGCGTCGTACAGGCCCTGGATCAGGTGGGTGTTGCCGGGGCCGCAGGACCCGGCGCAGACCGCGAGCCGGCCGGAGAGTTCGGCCTCGGCGGCGGCCGCGAAGGCGCCGGCCTCCTCGTTGCGCACGTGCACCCAGCTGATGCCGTCGGCCCGGCGGATCGCGTCCACGACGGGGTTGAGGCTGTCGCCGACGACGCCGTAGACCCGCTCCACCCCGGCCTGCCGGAGCACTTCCACCATCTGTTCGGCCACGCTCACCACGGCTGTGCTCCTTCGGTCGCCACGGGACACCTGCACCCTCCGCCGGGGAGGTGGCGGGCGCAGCCGGGGCGGGCCGAAGGAGTGAGCGGGGTACGGGCTACTCGGCCGCCAGGTGGTCCTGCTGACCGAGCTTGCCGGCCGCGAGGCCGGCCTGGGGCTGGCGGCGGCCGGGTTCGCGGCCCGGGGGCTGGGCGACCCGCTCCTGCGCGGGCGGGACGGTGGTCGCCAGGGTGACCGGGGAACCGGACTCGACCTGCACCGCCTCGCCGTCGTGCCGCAGGTGGAGGACCTCGCCGCGGCGCAGCGTGTACGTCGTGCGCTCATGGGTGATCTCGACGCCGAGCAGGTGCCCGCGCACCAGCAGCGAGAAGCTCAGCCGCATCAGCCCGGACGGCAGCCGCGGCCGGAACGAGAGCGTCTCGCTGTGGTCGCGCAGCCCGCCGAAGCCGGCCACCAGGGCGATGCAGGCCCCGGCGAGCGAGGCCATGTGCAGGCCGTCCCGGGTGTTGCCGCCGAGGTCGTGCAGGTCCATCAGCGCCGCCTCGGCCGTGTAGTCGTAGGCGAGGTCGAGCTGGCCGACCTCGGCGGCGATGACCGCCTGGGTGCAGGCGGAGAGCGAGGAGTCCCGGACGGTCAGCCGCTCGTAGTAGGCGAAGTTGCGGGCCTTCTGCTCGTCGGTGAAGGCGTCGCCGCGGACCTGCATGGCGAGCACCAGGTCGGCCTGCTTGACCACCTGCTTGCGGTACAGGTCGAAGTACGGGAAGTGCAGCAGCAGCGGGTACTTCTCCGGCGGGGTCCGCTCGAAGTCCCAGACCTGGTGGTGGGTGAAGCCGTCGGCCTGCGGGTGGACGCCGAGGTCCTCGTCGTACGGGATGTACATCGCGGCGGCCGCGTCGCGCCAGGCGGCGGTCTCCTCGGTGTCCACGCCGAGCAGCGAGGCCTCGTGCGGGTGGCGGACGGCGGCCTCGGCGGCGGCCCGCAGGTTGCTCTGCGCCATCAGGTTGGTGAAGACGTTGTTGTCCGCGACGGCGCTGTACTCGTCGGGGCCGGTGACGCCCTCGATGCGGAACCTCCCGGACACGTCGTGGTGGCCGAGCGAGCGCCACATCCGGGCGGTCTCGACGAGCAGTTCGAGCCCGTACTCGCGCTCGAACTCGGCGTCGCCGGTGGCCCGGACGTAGCGGGCGACGGCGGCGGCGATGTCGGCGCCGATGTGGAAGGCCGCGGTGCCGGCCGGCCAGTACCCGGAGCACTCCTCGCCGCGGATCGTCCGCCACGGGAACACCGCGCCGGACAGGCCGAGTTGGACGGCCCGCTCGCGGGCCAGCGGCAGGGTGGTGTGCCGCCAGCGCAGGGCCTGGTTGACGGCGGCGGGCAGGCAGTAGGTGAGCACCGGCAGGACGAAGGTCTCGGTGTCCCAGAAGCTGTGCCCGTCGTAGCCGGGCCCGGTCAGGCCCTTGGCGGGGATGGCCCGCTCCTCGCTGCGGGCGCCCGCCTGCAGGACGTGGAAGACGGCGAACCGGACGGCCTGCTGGAGCTCGACGTCGCCCTCGATCGCGATGTCGCTGGTCTCCCAGAACTCCCTGAGGAACGCGGCCTGTTCGGCGACCAGCCCGTCCCAGCCGGTGTAGCGGGCGGCGGTCAGCGCGGCCTCCACCTGGTCCCGGACGGCGGGCAGCGAGCGGGTGCCGGACCAGCCGTAGGCGATGAACTTGGTCAGCCGCAGCCGCTGGCCGGCCTTGAGCACGGTGGTGGCGCTGATCCGGCAGTGGTCGGCCTCGGACTCGGCGACGGTGTCGGACTTCTCCGGGCCCTCGATGATGTGGTCCATCCCGGCCGCGACCCGGATGCCGCTGTAGCGGGTGCGGTGCACCAGGACGGCCTTGGTGGCGCTGGCGTGGTGCGCCTCGGGCTGCAGCGGCGCCTCCATCACGGCGGCGGCCCGCGGGTCGCCCTCGGGGCCGCCGGGCAGCTGCTCGTTGGCGACCAGCTCGGACTGGAGCACGATCCGCACCGGGCCGTCCACCGCCTCGACGCTGTACTCGACGGCGGCGATCGCGCGCTGGGTGAGCGAGACCAGCCGGGAGGAGCGCACCCTGATCGTCCGCCCGGCCGGGGAGGTCCACTCGGCCTCGCGGTGCAGCAGGCCCTCGCGGAAGTCCAACCAGCGCTTGTGGCTGACGAGTTCGCCGTAGCGCAGATCGAAGGGCTCGTCGTCCACCAGCAGCCGGATGATCTTGCCGTTGGTCACGTTGATGACGCTCTGGCTGGACTCCGGGTAGCCGTAGCCGCCCTCGCCGTACGGCAGCGGGCGCAGCTCGAAGACACCGTTGAGATAGGTGCCGGGCAGGCCGTGCGGCTCGCCCTCGTCCAGGTTGGCGCGCAGGCCGATGTGCCCGTTGGACAGCGCGAAGACGGACTCGGCGCGGGCCAACGAGCCCAGGTCGAGGCCCTGTTCGGTGATCTGCCAGGGGTCGATCGCGAAGTTGTCCCCGGGACTCATGCGCCCCCCTCGCCGCGCTCGGCAGGGGCGTTCGCCCACACGCGCCTCTCGATGATTCGCTCGCCGCGCTCGCTCACGCGCCCCCCTCCCCCAGGAGCTCGGAGAGGTCCTGGACGACCACGGTCGCGCCGTCCCGGCGCAGTTCGGCGGCCTGGCCGGTGCGGTCCACCCCGACCACCGCGCCGAAGCCGCCGGCCCGGCCGGAGGCGACCCCGGCGAGCGCGTCCTCGAAGACCGCGGCGCGGGCGGGTTCGACGCCGAGGGCGCGGGCGGCGTACAGGTAGGTGTCGGGGGCGGGCTTGCCGGGCAGGCCCTCGGCCTTGGCGACGTTGCCGTCCACGATCACCTCGAACAGCTCCTCGATCCCGGCCGCCCGCAGCACGTCGCGGCAGTTGGCGCTGGAGGAGACCACGGCGCTGGGCAGCCCGGCCGCGCGCAGCCGGTGCACGTAGTCCACCGAGCCCTGGTACGGCTGGACGCCCCGCTCCCGGATCAACCGCAGCACGGTGTCGTTCTTGGCCCGGCTGATCCCTTGCACGGTACGGGAGTTGGGCGGGTCCTCCGGGGTGCCCTCGGGTAGTTCGATGCCCCGGCCGAGCAGGAACGCGCGGGTGCCGTCCAGGCGCGGGCGGCCGTCCACGTAGGTGTCGTAGTCGGTGACGGCGTCGAAGGGGACGAACTGCCCGCCGGTGCGGGCGGCTTCGGCGCGCAGGAAGGCGTCGAAGGTGTCCTTCCAGGCCGCGGCGTGCACCTTCGCGGTCTGGGTGAGCACCCCGTCGAGGTCGAAGAGGAAAGCACGGATGTCGTCCGGTAGCCCCAGCATGGGTGCAGTCTTACCCGGGAACGGGGGGAAGCCGCCCATTTCCCGGCGGCGCGTCGCGGGAAGGGCGGCTTCCGGCGGCCCGGCCGGGCCGCCGGGACGGGACGGGACCGGACGGGACCGGACGGGACCGGACGGGACCGGACGGGACCGGACGAGGTTACGGCGAGTCGGGCATCTGCGCCTCGGGCGACTCGACGACCGCGAAGACCGCGCCCTGCGGGTCCTGGACCACCGCCATCCGGCCGGACTGCATGTCGAAGGCCGGCTGGATCACCGAGCCGCCTGCCTTGACCAGGGCGTCCACCGTGGAGTCGGCGCTGTCCACCGAGAAGTAGGTCATCCAGTGCGAGGGCGTGCCGGGCGCCAGGTAGCCGGGCATCGCCTGCATGCCGCACACCGTGCGGTCGCCGACGTTGAGCGAGAAGTAGCCGTCCATGCCCTGGATGGTGGCCGGGCGCAGCCCGAGGGCCGGCTGGTAGAAGCTGCCGGCCGTCCCGGTGTCGGCGGTGTTGAGCTCGTTCCAGACCAGCGCGCCGGGCTCGTTGACCACGCCGGCGCCGATGAAGTCCATCGCCTGCCAGACCCCGAACACCGCGCCGGTCGGGTCGGCGGCGACCAGCATCCGCCCGATCGTGCCGACGTCCATCGGGTCGTACAGGACGGTGCCGCCGGCCTCCGTGATGGAGGTCCGGGCCGCGTCGGCGTCGTCCGAGGCGAGGTAGGTGGTCCAGGCGACGGGCGGCACCGGCTGGCCCTCGGGCGCCATCTGCGCCATGATCCCGGCGACCGGCCGGCCGTTGAGCAGGCACACGGCGTAGCCGCCGAATTCGGCCGGGCCGACCTCGCCCTGCCAGCCGAACAGGTCGCGGTAGAAGTCGAGCGCGGCCTGCTGGTCGCTCGCCATCAGGTCGACCCAGCACGGGGTGCCGGGCATGTACGGATCGGTGACTACGGGCATTGCTGGGCCTCCCGGAGGCGGTGGTGGCCGGCTGTGGTGGTCGGGACGGTCGGGCCGTCGTCCGGGCCGGGCCGGGTGGGGG
>NZ_JBSHBN010000157.1:17798-21811 GCF_053612025.1 Kitasatospora sp. NPDC054768 | reverse complement strand
CGAATATGTCGGTCGGTCTACATATTTCTGCCAGACTCGAACCCAGCCATCCCGAATGCACACAGAAAGTCGGCCGGGCCGACTTCTCACGCGGGCTCCTTCCACTGCCCCGCATTCCACCGTGCGGCAAGTCCGCGAGGTCGACTCCCCACGCGGACCCCTCCCGCTACCGCGCATTCCACCGCCGAGGGCCAGCGCGGCAGGCCGCCGCGCAGGAAGTCGGCCTGGTCGACTTCCTGCGCACCGCTCCCAGTTCCGCGCTTCCTCCCCTTCCGAGGGGCACCCTGGCCCGCCTCCGCAGGAAGTCGGACGGGCCGACTTCCTGCACTGGGGGGTCAGGGGGTGGGGGTGAGGGGGCGGCCTTCGGGGGTGAGGGCGATGGCCCAGAGGCCGTGGGTGGCGGGGTGGAGGGGGGTGGGGGCCCGGCGGGCGAGCTGATGGTCGAGGTAGGTGACGGTGTCCTGGTGGTTGACGGCGTTCCAGGCGTGCGGGCGGCCGTAGGCGTCGAGGGTGAGGAGTAGCGCCTGGGAGCCGTGGCCGGCGCGGCGGAGGTCGTCGGCGAGGCGGTCGAAGGCCCGGCCGCCGTCGCCCAGGTCCCGGAAGGGGGAGCCGAGTTCGCGTTCGGCGCGGTCCCGGCCGCCGCGTTCGCCGGCGTCGCCGTCGGTGGGGATGCGCGGGGCCGCGCAGGTCGGGCGGCCGGTGTGGCACTCGACCGCCGAGAGGGCGATCTCCAGGCTGTTGTTGGCCCGGCCCGGTTCGCGGAAGCCGCCGTCGTTGACGGCCTCCGCCCAGCCGCCGGCCGCCGGGTCGGGGTGACGGACGGGCAGGCCGTCCTCGTCCCGGGGCGCGCGGCGTTCGAGTTCGGCCTGGTGCTGCGGGTCGACCGGCGCGAGCCCGCCCGGCAGGCCGTACGGACGGCTGTCGGCGATGCTGCGCGGCCGGACCGCCGGGTCGTCCGGCCGGGCTCCGCGCCGTGCGCGCAGGGCGAGTTGGAGGGCCATCGCGTGGGCGGTCGCGACCGGGACCGCGCCCCAGGCGAGGGTCGGGTCGGCGAGTCCCGCCGCATTCTCCCGCCTCCGGGCCTCCACCGGGTGGGTTTCGGGCCGGCCGATCACCGGGGTGGTCCCGACGATCGGGGGTGCGGCAGGGGGTGGCGGCGCGGCGTGGACGGGCGGCGGTCCGACGACCGGGTGCGGTGCCGCACCGGCCGGGGTCCGGGCCACCGGCGCGCCGGGCTGCGGCCCACCGACGGCCGGCCCACCGACGGCCGGCCCGACACCGCTGCCGAACGGCGCCGCCACGTTCACGGGCCCGCCGGCGGCGCCCGCCAGCGGCCCGGGCCCGACGGTGCCGACGGGCCCGGCCGGCTGGTACCCGCCGTACACCGGAGTCCCGAACTGCCCGGGCACTGCGACCGGCCGGACCGGCGGCGGAGCGTCCGGCGCCGGGCCGCCCGCCGGGCCGTACGCGGGGCCGCCGGCGGACGGCGCGGTGACGGGCGCGGTCGGCGCACTCACCGAGTCCGTCCGCACGGTCACCGGCCCACCTCCGCCACCACCACCCGCACCACCCGCACCGCCACCGCCACCGCCACCGCCACCGCCGTGCACGGAGGCCGCGGGCGCCTGGAGCGGGTAGTCCCCGTCCGCCCGGACCGCCGGCCCGCCGCCCTGCCGGACCGGCGCGACCGCGGACGGCGCCGACGACGCCGGTGGCGACCAGTCACCGCCCCCGCTCCCCGTCGCCCGGTGCTGCCCCGGCGGGCCCCCGGCGGCGGCGTACCCGCCCCCGGCCCCGCCCGCCGACGCCCCCGCCGACACCCCGGCCGTCACGTTCGCCGCGACCGCCGCGTCCGGCCCACCGACGACCGCCCCCGGATCCGCCACCGCGACCGAGGCCACCGTCACCACGCCCGGCGTCCTCGGGTCCGCCGGCCCGCCGGGCTTGCCACCCCCCGGCCCATCCGGCCCACCCGGTCCCCCCGGCCCGTCCGCCCCCGGCGTCAGCCCGGCGAGCGGCACCCCGCGGACCGCCTTGCCGTTCTCGTCGGTGAGCACCGGCTGCCCGTGCTCGTCGAGCCGGACGGCGAGGTCCGCCACCCCGACCACCGGCTTGCCGTCCGGCCCGGGGACGACCAGCAGCCCGGTGGCGTCGGCCACCGGTGTGCCGTCGGCGCGGAGGATGACCGGCTGCCCGTCCTGGCCGAGGACGGGCGTGCCGTGCTCGTCCACCTTGACCGTCAGCCCGGGCACGCCGACCAGCGGCTTGCCGTCCTTCCCGGCGAGCAGGACCAGCCCGGAGCCGTCCGCGCCGAGCACGCCCGGTTCGCCGAGGGCGGCGGGCAGCCCGGCGGCGAGCGGGTCGAACGCGCCGCCGCGGTACGAGGCGGCGGTGATCCCCGTCCCCTGTGCGGTGCCGAGCTTCAGCAGGGCGACGGCGGCCGGTTCCTTGAGCACACCGGACAGGGCGTCCTTCATGGCGCGGCCGAGTTCGGCGAGCAGTCCGCCGATCTTCAGCCCGGCGGCCTCGACGGCGACGGCCGCCACGCCCGCCGCGACCTGCTCGGCGGCGGTGTTCCTCAGCTTGGACGCGAAGCCGCCGACGGCCTTCTCCAGTCCGCCGACCACCCCGCTCCGCGCCGGGTCGCTGTCGGCCGCCGCGGCGACGTCGGCGACCTCGGCGGCCGTCTGCTTGGCCTTGGCCGCCTGCTCCTCGGCGTGCCGGAGGTCGGCGGCGAGCTGCTGCAGGGTCACGACGATCTCGGCCTTGCAGGTGTCCACGGCGCGCGCGGCGGTGTCGAAGGCCCCGGCGACCAGCCCGACCGCGCTGTGCGCGTCGTCCAGGTGGCCCTTGCCGCCGGCGCTGAAGCTCTGCCAGTACGTGCCGAAGGCCTCGACCGCGTGGCCGGAGTTGTCGGCGGTGACCCGCCGGACGGACTCGCCGCAGCGGCGGGTGAGCCGGTCGGCCTCCTTGCCGAACTCGCGCCAGACCCCGGCGGCCCTGCGCAGGCCCTCCTCGTCGGCCTGCGGCCACTGCTGGCCGGTCCGGGCCAGCACCGGGACCAGTTCCTCGGGCAGTTTCCGGGACACGCGCTTCCCCCTTCGAGCCGGGCCCGTCAGACCGACATGTCCTTGGGGACGGCGGGAGCCGCCCCCGGGGTTGCCCCCGGCGCCGCGGAGTACACCGCGGGCGTCACCGGCGAGGCCCCCGGCGCCCCTGGAACCGCCGCCGGCCCTGGCACCGCCGCACCTGCCGCCGCCGCACCCGGCACCGCCGAACCTGCCGCCCCCGGCACCGCCGTCGCCCCGAACCCGCTCGCCGCCGAGCTGTCCGCGTCGGCCGTCCGCGCGGCCATGGTGTGCAGCCCGGCCCCGACCCCGGTCACCCTCCCGGCCAACCCGCGCAGCCCGCCGACGAGTTCACCGCGTGCCTGCCCGTACACGGCGGCGAAGCCGCTGCCCGGCCGGTCCGTCCCCCAGGGCGCGCCGAGCGCGGCGAGGCCCTGCTCCAGGGCGGTGACGGCTTTCGCCAGCTCGCCGCCGAGCTTCTCGAACTCCCGCCCCTCGCCGTGCAGTTCCCACGGCTTGAGGACGAACTCCCCGCCCGCGCGGCCGGACGCCCCGGTGCTGCCGCCTGCCATCCCCGTACCTCCCCGTCACGGGCCGGTAGCGGCCCCGTAGCGGCCCGTGGCGGACCGGCCGCCATCGTAGGCCCGCCCCCGGACCCGCCCGCAGGGCCCGCCGGACCTCTTCACCCCGCCTTCACGCCGGTCGGTCCCGCCGCTTCGACCCCGTTTCGACCCCGCTTCGGGCCCCGCTTCGTGCCCCGTCACCGGTGCCGCCACCGCGCTCCCGCCGCCGAAAGCTCTACCCTTGCCGGGTGGCACCAGCAGAAACGTCCAAGAAGAAGTCCAAGGCGAAGCCCGAGGCCGCCCCCGGCGACGCCCCCGTCCAGAACCGGCTGCGCGAGCTGCCGCGCGAGATCCAACCGCACGACTTCCCCCGCGCCTGGGA
>NZ_JBSHBN010000157.1:0-17788 GCF_053612025.1 Kitasatospora sp. NPDC054768 | reverse complement strand
CCCGAGGCCGCCCCCGCCCCCGCCCCCGCCCCCGCCCCCGCCCCCGTCGATCTCGCGATGCCGACCCTGCGGCGCGAGATCCCACGCGACGAGGTCCCGCTCGACTTCCCCCGCGCCTGGGTCGAGTTCGCCGACCCCGCCGACGAGGAGCAGGTCTTCCGCTGCGACCTCACCTGGCTGACCTCCCGCTGGTCCTGCGTCTTCGGCCAGGGCTGCCACGGCATCCGCGAGGGCCGCGGCGAGTCGGACGGCTGCTGCACGCTCGGCGCGCACTACTCGGACGAGGACGACGAGAAGCGCGTCCTGGGGCACGCGGCCCGGCTGACCCCCGAGCTGTGGGAGAACTTCGCCGAGGGCACCGACGCCAAGGGCCGGATCACGTCCGACGGCGGCATCACCATGCTGGACGAGGACGGCGACCGCCAGACCCGCCGGGTCGGCGGCGCCTGCATCTTCGTGAACAGCCCGGACTTCGCGGGCGGGGCCGGCTGCGCGCTGCACGCGCTCGCGCTCAAGGAGGGCCGCGAGCCGCTGGAGACCAAGCCGGACGTCTGCTGGCAGCTGCCGGTCCGCCGCACCTACGACTGGATCGACCGGCCCGACGACACCCGCTACCTCCAGGTCACGATCGGCGAGTACGACCGCCGCGGCTGGGGCCCGGGCGGCCACGACCTGCACTGGTGGTGCACCGGTGCCCCGGCGGCGCACCAGGGCGCGGAGGCGGTGTACGTCAGCTACCGCCCCGAGCTCACCGAGCTGATGGGACGGAAGGGGTACGAGGTGCTGGCCCGGCTGTGCGAGGAGCGGATCGCCACCAAGGGCGACCGCAGGGTGGCCCCGCACCCGGCGGACCCGGTCAGGAAGTCGAAGAAGGACCGACCGGCGAAGGACTGACCGGCCCCACCGGTCGGCACCGCCCCCGCCCGCCGGCACCGCCCTACTTGTCGCTACTTGTCGATGTCGCCGACCACGAAGAACATCGACCCCAGGATCGCCACCATGTCCGCGACCAGCGTCCCCGGCAGCAGCTCGGTCAGCACCTGGACGTTGTTGAAGGACGCCGAGCGCAGCTTGAGCCGCCACGGCGTCTTGTCGCCGCGCGAGACCAGGTAGTAGCCGTTGATCCCGAGCGGGTTCTCGGTCCACGCGTAGGTGCTGCCCTCGGGCGCCTTGAGCACCTTGGGCAGCCGCTGGTTGACCGGGCCGGGCGGCAGCGTGGCGAGCTTGTCGAGGCAGGCGTCGGCGAGGTCCAGCGAGTTGAGGGTCTGCTCCAGCAGGCACTCGAAGCGGGCCAGGCAGTCGCCCTCCTCGCGGGTGACCACGGTGAGCACCTGTCGCAGTTCCTCGGAGCCGTACGCGAGGTACGGCTCGTCGCGGCGCAGGTCGAGGTCGAGGCCGCTGGCCCGGGCGATCGGGCCGCTGACGCCGTACGCCTCGGCCTGTGCCCGGGTGAGGATGCCGACGCCGGCGGTGCGGGCGCGGAAGATCTCGTTGCCGAGGACGAGGTCCTCGAAGACCGGCAGCTGCGAGCGCACGGTGGCGACGGCGGTGCGGACCCGGCCGAGCCAGCCGGCCGGCAGGTCCTCCTTGAGGCCGCCGACCCGGTTGAACATGTAGTGCATCCGGCCGCCGGAGGCCTCCTCCAGCACGTGCTGGAGGTCCTCGCGGCCGTTGAAGGCGTGGAAGACCGGGGTGATCCCGCCGAGCTCCAGCGGGTACGAGCCGAGGAACATCAGGTGGTTGAGCACCCGGTTGAGCTCGGCGAGCAGGGTGCGGATCCACACCGCCCGCTCGGGGACCTCCATGCCGAGCATCCGCTCGACGGCCATGACGACGCCGAGCTCGTTGGAGAAGGCGGAGAGCCAGTCGTGCCGGTTGGCCAGCATGATGATCTGCCGGTAGTCCCGGGCCTCGAACAGCTTCTCGGCGCCCCGGTGCATGTAGCCGATCACCGGCTCGGCGCTCACGATGCGCTCGCCGTCGAGCAGCATCCGAATCCGCAGCACGCCGTGGGTGGCCGGGTGCTGCGGGCCGATGTTGAGCACCATGTCGGTGGTGCCCGCCGCGCCGGTGAAGTTCTCGGCTCCCGCCCCGATGCCGACCGTGGTCTCCCTCATGCCCCCAGAGTCTGCCATCCCGGCAGGGGCGCCAGGCTCGCAGGTTCCGACATCCGGACGGCCTGTACCAGCCACCCGAACCCGCCCAGCCCGCCCGGGTCGGTCAGTTCGGCCCCCTCCCCCGCCCCGCTCAGCGCCCGCAGGTAGCCGGCCGGGTCGCTGGTGGCCAGCGCGAGCGCCGGGCGCCCGCCGCTCACGCCGAGCGCGCGCAGGGCCTCCCGCTGGGTTGTCCACAGGCTGTGGAGAGCGGGCGCGGCGACGGCGTCCAGCGCGACGTGCGCGGTGACGTCGCAGGAGCCGTCCGGCACCGGGGCCACCTCCCGGCCGTCGCGGAAGCCGGCGTACGTGCCGAACGGCGGCCGCCGCCCGGCGGTGTGCCCGTAGTCGACGGCGACGGCCAGGCCGCGCTCCAGCCCGGCCACGGCCCGGGCCCAGGCGGCGTCCCGGGGGCCGCCGAACTCCACCACCTCGCCGGGCTCCGCGACCGGCCACCAGCGGGCGGCCCAGGCCGCGTCGGCCTCCGACACCGGCTCGCCGAGCCGCTGCTCCCCGGTCGCGGTGTCCACCTCGACGTAGCGCAGCACCCCGTCCTCGTCGACCTCGCCGGCGTCCAGCGGGACGTTGTCCAGCCACTCGTTGGCGAACAGCAGCCCGGTCACCCCGCGCGGCGGCTCGTCCGTCCACAGGGCTGTGGACGGCAGTCCGGCCGGGCGGTCGGCGATCTCCACGCCGTACGGGCGCAGCCGCGCCAGCACCTGCGCGGGCAGCTCGGCCAGGACGCCGGTGAGCAGCTCGCCCCGCCCGGCCCCCAGGTCGACCAGGGCCAGCTCCTCCGGACGACCGAGGGCCGCGTCAACCTCCAGCAGCAGCCGGGCCACCGCACGGGCGAACCTCGGCGAGGCGTGCACGGAGGTGCGGAAGTGCCCGGCGGGGCCCTCCGGCCTGCGGTAGAAGCCCCGCCCGGGGTCGTACAGGGCCTGTTCCATGGCGGGCGCCCACCGCATCCAAGTCATGGGGTGGGACGCTACCCGGCGCCGGACCGCCCCTCCCCATCGGATCAGGTGCTTCTCCGACCTACGGAGTAGGACGGATCGCCCTACCGGCGGACCTGGGCACGCCGGGCGACTGCCTACGCTGGACACGTGCATCGACTCAACGCCTGGCTCCGCCGTCACCCCATGGTGGTCGACGCCGCCTGGGCGTCGATGGTGCTGTTCTTCGGCCTGCTGCCGAACGACGCCTCCCTCGACGAGGGCTGGCGCTTCGACGCCTCGATCCTGGTCGCGGTGCTGCTGCCGCTGCTGATGGTCTTCCGGCGGCGCTACCCCGACCTCACGGTGGCCGCCGCCGCGGGCATCGGTGTCGGCCAGGTGGTCGCGAACGTGTCGCCGGGCGGCTCCTCGATCGCCTACCTGGTCTTCGCCTACACCGGCGCCGCCTTCGGCCAGAAGTGGACCTCCCGGCTGGCCCTGGTGGCCGGCCTGGCCGCCGGGCCGCTGGTGTTCTGGCAGATGAAGCCGGTGAAGACGGTCTTCGACCGGGCGGGCGACGCGCACACCCGCCCGTACACCTTCGGCGAGGCGGCGCTGATCACGCTGCTGATGAGCACGCCGTTCATCCTCTGCTGGGCCTGGGGCCGGCTGACCAGGGTGCGCCGCGCCTACCTGACCGAGCTGGAGGACCGCGCCGCCCGGCTGGAGCGCGAGCGGGACGCCCAGTCCAAGGTGGCGGTCGCCGCCGAGCGGGCCCGGATCGCCCGCGAGCTGCACGACGTGGTCGCGCACAACGTCTCGGTGATGATCGTCCAGGCCGACGGCGCCGCGTACGTCCTGGACAACTCCCCGCAGCAGGCGAAGGAGGCGCTCGGCACGATCGCCTCCACCGGCCGCCAGGCGCTGGTCGAGATGCGCCGCCTGCTGGGCGTGCTGCGCACCTCCGACACCAAGGCCGAGGAGTACGTGCCGCAGCCGGGCGTCGAGGAGCTGCCGGAGCTGCTGGAGCAGGTCCGCACGGCCGGACTCGACGTGGACTACGCCACCTCCGGGCAGCCGCGCGAGCTGCCGCGCGGCGTCGAGCTGACCGTCTACCGGATCGTCCAGGAGGCGCTCACCAACGTCCGCAAGCACGGCGGCCCCGACGTCCACGCCCGGGTCGCGGTCGACTTCGGCGAGCGCGAGCTGGCCGTCCTGGTGGAGGACGACGGGCGTGGCAGCACCGACGAGCAGTTGGCCGCCGGCGGCGTGGACGGTCTCGGCCACGGCCTGATCGGCATGCGCGAGCGCGTCGGCATGGTCAGCGGCAGCCTCGACGTGGGCCCCCGCCCCGGTGGAGGCTTCCGGATCCGCGCCGTCCTGCCGCTCAGGACGGCCCACTAGCCCCTCCGTCCAGCCACCGCCCCCAGCCCCGTCCAGTCCCCAGTCCCCAGCCCCCGTCCGCCGTCCATCCCCCCAAGGAGTCCCACCTTGACCATCCGCGTGATGCTCGTCGACGACCAGGAACTGCTGCGCACCGGCTTCCGGATGATCCTCCAGTCGCAGGGCGACATCGAGATCGCCGCCGAGGCGGGCGACGGCGCGCAGGCCCTGGAGCAACTGCGGCGCACCGAGGTGGACGTGATCCTGATGGACGTCCGCATGCCGCGGCTGGACGGCGTGCAGGCGACCCGCCGGATCTGCCTGGCCGAGGACGGCAGCCCGCTGCCGAACGCCCCGCACGTGCTCATCCTCACCACCTTCGACCTGGACGAGTACGCCTTCGCCGCGCTCAAGGCCGGCGCCAGCGGCTTTCTGCTCAAGGACGTCCCGCCGACCGAGCTGGTGGCCGCGATCCGCGCGGTGCACGGCGGGGACGCGGTGGTCGCCCCGACCACCACCCGCCGGATGATCGACCGCTTCGCCGAGGTGCTGCCCACTCCGCAGAGCGCGCCCGGCTCGGACGTCCTCGGCCCGCTGACCGAGCGCGAGCGGGAGGTGTTCCTGCTGGTCGCCCAGGGGCTGTCGAACGGCGAGATCGCGGCCCGGCTGGTGCTCTCCGAGGCGACCGTGAAGACCCATGTCGGCCGGATCCTGGCCAAGCTGGGCCTGCGCGACCGGGTCCAGGCCGTGGTGCTGGCGTACGAGGCCGGGCTGATCCGGGCCGGGGCCACCGACTGAGCCGCCGAGGCGTATCCGCTCCGGCGTTCGGGCGCGCCCGTAGACTGGGGCGGTACGTCCGGTACCCGTCGAGTGGACTGGAACGGTCATTCAGGACAAGGCAGGACAAGGGTGGACGTGAATCCGTCCGGCTTCGCCGACTCCGGCGAGTTCGCCCCGCTCGCCGACGGTCTCGGCGACCAGGTCTTCGGTGCTCCCGGCGACCCCGGCAACCGCCCGGCCCGGCTGGCCGTCGGCGTGGTCGGCACCGGCCGGGTCGGGCCCGCGCTGGGCGCGGCGCTGCAGCTCGCCGGGCACACCGTGGTCGCCGCCTCCGGGGTGTCCGCCACCTCCCGCCGCCGCGCCGAGGCGCTGCTGCCGGGCGTGCGGATCGTCACCCCGCCGCAGGTGCTGGCCGCCGCCGACCTGGTGCTGCTGACCGTGCCGGACGACGCGCTGGCCGACCTGGTGACCGGGCTGGCGGCCACCGGCGCGGTCCGCCCCGGACAGCTGCTCGTGCACACCTCCGGCGCGCACGGCGTCGCCGTCCTGGAACCCGCCACCCGGGCCGGGGCGCTGCCGCTGGCCCTGCACCCGGCGATGACCTTCAGCGGCACCTCGGTGGACCTGGCCCGGCTGGCCGGCTGCCCGTTCGGCGTGACCGCCCCCGAGGAGCTGCGGCCGGTCGCCGAGGCGCTGGTGGTGGAGATGGGCGGCGAGCCCGAGTGGGTGCCCGAGGAGGTCCGCCCGCTCTACCACACCGCCCTCGCCCATGGTGCGAACCACCTGGTCACCCTGGTCGCGCAGGCGATGGACCTGCTGCGCACGGCCGGTGTCGCCGAGCCCGGCCGGATGCTCGGCCCGCTGCTCGGCGCCGCCCTGGACAACAGCCTGCGCTCCGGCGACGCGGCCCTCACCGGCCCGGTCGCCCGGGGCGACTCGGGCACCGTGCGGCGCCACCTGGCGCAGCTCAGTACGGTGTCCCCGGACATCCCGGCGGCCTACCGTGCGATGGCCCGCGCCACCGCGCAGCGGGCGCTCGCCAACGGGACGATCGACGAAACGTCGGCGGCGGCGCTGCTGGACGTACTGAACGAGGAGAAGCGCTAGATGGCACGCGGTAAGCAGTCGAACAAGCCCCAGCGGACGCCCAAGGTCCACCGGGCCGTCGTGACCCGCACCGTGGACGAATTCGAGGCCGCGTTCTGGCCGGACGAGCAGCCGGTGGACAACGCCGTCGTGATGACCATGGGCGCGCTGCACGAGGGCCACGCCGCGCTGATCCGGGCCGCCCGCAAGCAGGTCGGCCGGGACGGCCGGGTCGCGGTGACGGTCTTCGTCAACCCGCTGCAGTTCGGCGCCGGCGAGGACCTGGAGCGCTACCCGCGCAGCCTCGACGAGGACGTGCGGCTGGCCGAGGAGAACGGCGCCGACGTGGTCTTCGCGCCGTCCGTCGAGGAGGTCTACCCGAACGGCGAGCCGCAGGTGCGCATGGCGGCCGGCCCGATGGGCGAGCGCTACGAGGGCGCCACCCGGCCCGGCCACTTCGACGGCGTGCTGACCGTGGTCGCCAAGCTGCTGCACATCACCGACCCGGACTTCGCCTTCTTCGGCGAGAAGGACGCCCAGCAGCTGGCGATCATCCGGCGGATGGTCGCCGACCTGGACTTCGACGTGGAGATCGTCGGCGTGCCGACCGTCCGCGAGGAGGACGGCCTGGCGCGGTCCTCGCGCAACCGCTACCTCTCGGAGCAGGAGCGCGCACAGGCGCTCGCCCTGTCCAAGGCCCTGTTCGCGGGCCGGGACGCCGCCGCGCAGGGCCCGAAGGCCGTCCGCGAGGCCGCCTCGGCCGCCCTGGACGGCGCCGAGGGCGTCACCCTGGACTACCTCGCCCTGATCGACCCGCACGACTTCTCGGAGGCGGCGGACGACTTCCAGGGCGAGGCGGTGCTGGCCGTCGCCGCGAAGGTGGGCGCCACCCGCCTGATCGACAACGTCCACGTCATCGTCCGCTGAACCGCTGAACCGCTGAACCACCGGCACCACCGGCACCACCCCCCTTCCGGCATGCACTCACAGGAGGCGTGACCCGCAATGCTCCGCACCATGCTCAAGTCCAAGATCCACCGGGCCACCGTGACCCAGGCCGACCTGCACTACGTGGGATCCGTCACGGTGGACGAGGACCTGCTCGACGCCGCCGACCTGCTCCCCGGCGAGCTGGTCCACATCGTCGACATCAACAACGGCGCCCGGCTGGAGACGTACACGATCGCCGGCCCGCGCGGCTCCGGCGTGATCGGCATCAACGGCGCCGCCGCCCGTCTGGTCCACCCGGGCGACCTGGTCATCCTCATCGCCTACGGGCAGATGGACACCGCCGAGGCCAAGGGCTACGAGCCGAAGGTCGTCTTCGTGGACGAGCGGAACCGGATCACCGGCCTGGGCGGGGACCCGGCCGAAGCCCAGGAGGGCACCGGACTGCTGCGCGGCGACGCGGCGTACGGTGGCGGCAACGGCGCGGCCGACGCCGCCTCGCGCTGAAGGAGCCACCCACCGATGTCCACGCACCGCCTCACCGCCCCGGCCCCCGGCTGGACCGCCACCACCGACGTGGTCGTGGTCGGTTCCGGGGTCGCCGGCCTCACCGTCGCGCTCAACGTCCGCAAGGCCGGCCTGCGGGCCATGGTGGTCACCAAGGCCGTGCTGGACGAGGGCTCCACCCGCTGGGCCCAGGGCGGCGTCGCGGCCGCCCTGGGCGAGGGGGACACCCCCGAACAGCACCTGGACGACACCCTGGTGGCCGGCGCCGGCGTCTGTGACGAGGAGGCCGTCCGCACCCTGGTCACCGAGGGCCCGGACGCCGTCCGCCGGCTGATCGCCACCGGCGCCCTGTTCGACCGGGGCGAGGACGGCGAGATCCTGCTGACCCGCGAGGGCGGCCACCACCGCCGCCGGATCGTCCACGCGGGCGGGGACGCGACCGGCGCCGAGATATCGCGCGCCCTGGTCGCCGCCGTCCGCACCGACCCGGACATCGAGCTGATCGAGCACGCGCTCGTCCTCGACCTGCTGACCGACGCGGCGGGCCACGCCGCCGGACTGACCCTGCACGTGATGGGCGAGGGCCAGCGCGACGGCGTCGGCGCCGTCCGGGCCCGCGCGGTGGTGCTCGCCACCGGCGGCATGGGCCAGGTCTTCTCCGCCACCACCAACCCGGCGGTCTCCACCGGCGACGGCGTGGCACTGGCCCTGCGGGCCGGCGCCGCCGTCACCGACCTGGAGTTCGTCCAGTTCCACCCCACCGTGCTCTGGCTCGGTCCGGAGGCCGAGGGCCAGCAGCCGCTGGTCTCCGAGGCGGTCCGCGGCGAAGGCGCCCACCTGGTGGACGCGGACGGCGTCCGCTTCATGGTCGGACAGCACGAGCTGGCCGAGCTGGCCCCGCGCGACATCGTCGCCAAGGCGATCACCCGGCGCATGCAGGAGCAGGGCGCCCAGCACATGTTCCTGGACGGGCGGCACTTCGGCGCCGAGATGTGGGAGCAGCGCTTCCCGACCATCCTCGCCTTCTGCCGCGCCAACGGCATCGACCCGGTCACCGAGCCGATCCCGATCGCCCCGGCCGCGCACTTCGCCTCCGGCGGCGTCCGCACCGACCGGCACGGCCGCACCACCGTCCCCGGCCTGTACGCGTGCGGCGAGGTCGCCTGCACCGGCGTACACGGCGCCAACCGGCTGGCGTCCAACTCGCTGCTGGAGGGCCTGGTCTTCGCCGAGCGGATCGCCGCCGATCTGGCCGGCCGCAACCGGTCCGGCGAGCTGCCCGAGCGCGCGGTGGACGTCGCCGCCGCGCACGCCGCGCAGCCCGTCCCGCTGCCCCCGTCCGAGGCGCGCGCCGAGATCCAGCGGCTGATGTCGCGCGGCGCGGGCATCCTGCGCTCCGCCGCCTCGATGGCCGACACCGCCGCCGGGCTCGCACTCCTCGCCGAACAGGCCTACGCCCACGTCGCCGAGGAGAAGCCGGCCGACCCCCGGGTGGAGACCTGGGAGGCCGCCAACCTGCTGCTGGTCGCCACCGCCCTGGTCGCGGCCGCCGCACAGCGCGAGGAGACCCGCGGCTGCCACTGGCGCGAGGACTTCCCCGAGCGCGACGACGCCCACTGGCGGCGCCACCTGATCACCACCCTCGCCGCCACCGGCGGTCCCGTCAGCACCCCTGAGGAGCAGTAGAACCATGACCCACTCCCACGAGGAACTCCCCCTGGCCGACCAGGGCGGCTGCGGCGACGGCTGCGCCTGTGGCGACGGCGAGGGCTACGAGACCGGTCTGGACCCGCAGCTGGCCGAGCTGCTGGAGCAGGCCGGGCTGGACCCGGTCGAGGTCGAGGACATCGCCACCCTGGCACTGGCCGAGGACCTGGCCGGCGGCGAGGACGTCACCTCGGTGGCGACCGTGCCCGCCGACGCCGTCGCCACCGCCGACTTCACCGCCCGTCAGGCCGGCGTGGTGGCCGGCCTGCGGGTCGCCGAGGCGGTCGTCTCGCTGGTCTGCGAGGAGGAGTTCGAGGTCGAGCGGCACGTCGAGGACGGCGACCGGGTCGAGGCCGGCCAGGTGCTGCTCTCGGTCCGCTCGCGCACCCGCGACCTGCTGACCGCCGAGCGCAGCGCGCTCAACCTGCTCTGCCACCTGTCCGGCATCGCCACCGCGACCAGCGCCTGGGCGGACGCCCTGGAGGGCACCGGCGCGGTGGTCCGGGACACCCGCAAGACCACCCCGGGCCTGCGCGCGCTGGAGAAGTTCGCGGTGCGCTGCGGCGGCGGCGCCAACCACCGGATGGCGCTCTCGGACGCCGCGCTGGTGAAGGACAACCACGTGGTCGCGGCCGGCGGCGTGGCCGAGGCCTTCCGGGCCGTCCGGGCCGCGTACCCGGAGCTGCCGGTCGAGGTCGAGGTGGACACCCTGGAGCAGATCACGCCGGTGCTGGAGGCCGGGGCCGACCTGATCCTGCTGGACAACTTCACCGTCGGGCAGCTGAAGGAGGCCGTCGCGCTGGTGGCCGGCCGGGCGAAGCTGGAAGCCTCCGGCGGACTGACCCTGGCCAGCGCGCGCGAGGTCGCCCAGACTGGTGTCGACTACCTGGCCGTGGGCGCGCTCACCCACTCCTCGCCGATCCTGGACATCGGCCTGGACCTGCGCGCCTGACCGTCCGGACCCGCGCAGCCCCGTCCCGACTCGCAGAAAGCGGCCCATGCTCCTCACCATCGACGTCGGCAACACCCAGACCACGCTCGGCCTGTTCGACGGCGAGGACGTGGTGGAACACTGGCGGATCTCCACCGATCCGCGCCGCACGGCCGATGAACTGGCGGTGCTGCTGCAGGGGTTGATGGGCAACCACACCGCGGTCAAGGAGGCCGCGGTGGAGGGCCTGGCGATCTGCTCGTCCGTCCCCGCCGTGCTCCACGAGCTCCGCGAGGTGACCCGCCGCTACTACGGCGACGTCCCCGCGGTGATCGTGGAGCCCGGCGTGAAGACCGGGGTGCACGTCCTGATGGACAACCCCAAGGAGGTCGGCGCCGACCGGATCGTCAACGCGCTGGCCGCCAACCACCTGTACGGCGGCCCGTGCATCGTGGTCGACTTCGGCACCGCGACCACCTTCGACGCCGTCAACGCGCGCGGCGACTACGTCGGCGGCGCGATCGCCCCCGGCATCGAGATCTCGGTCGAGGCGCTCGGCGTCCGCGGCGCCCAGCTGCGCAAGATCGAGCTGGCCCGCCCGCGCAACGTGATCGGCAAGAACACCGTCGAGGGCATGCAGTCCGGCATCCTCTACGGCTTCGCCGGGCAGGTCGACGGCCTGGTCGAGCGGATGGCCCGGGAGCTCTCCAAGGACCCGGACGACGTCCAGGTGATCGCCACCGGCGGTCTCGCCTCCCTGGTCCTCGGCGAGGCCACCAGCATCGACGTGCACGAGCCCTGGCTGACCCTGATCGGCCTGCGCCTGGTGTACGAGCGCAACCGCCCCGCGAGCTGAGCGGCGCTCAGCGGCCGGGGGTCGGGAAGCCCGGCAGGGCCGACGCGGCCCCCGCCACCGCGTCGGAGGGCAGCAGGGTGGTCAGGCCGGTCGGCGCGGGCGTCGGGATGGTGAGCCGAGTCGTTCCCGGCTGCGGGGTCGGGAGCGGCTTGCCCGCCCGCGGGTCCTTCGGGATGGCCGCCACGACCTTCTTCCAGCGCGGGTCCTTCACCACCGCGGCGAGCTGGTCCGGCGTCAGCGGCGGGTCGGTGCGGGTGATCGGCGTGCCCTGGTCCAGCGGCTTGCGGTTCCACTCCTGGAGCATCAGCTCGTACCCGGTCCCGGACAGCTTGGCGGACCAGGTCTTGGAGCCGGCCGGCTCACCGCTGCGTGTCCCGGCCTGGTAGATGCGCAGGTGCTCACCGCCCGGGAGGTCGGCCTCGGTGCAGGTGTCGTCCGGGGTCGTCGTGGGCGGGCAGGTGGTGTCGCCGACCCGGCGCATGATCCAGAACAGGTACTGGACCGGGCCGTTCCCGTCGTCCAGCACCAGCCGCAGCTGCGGGGTGTCGCTCTCGGTCCCCCGCGCCTCGCCCACCTGCACCGTCCCCGGCGGGAGCAGCTCGGTGAGCATCTGCTGGAACTCCGGGCCGGAGACCGGCGGGCCCGCCGCCGCACCGGAGGAGGCCGAGCCGGCGGACGCCGGGCCGCTCGGCACGGGGCCGGGCCCGGGCAGCAGGCTGCCGATCCCGGCCGCGCCCACCCCGGCCAGGGCCAGCGCGGCGACGCCCGCCACGGTGCCGATCCGCCGCCTGCGGCGCAGCCGGCGCCCGTACGACCAGCCGGTGTCGACCAGCCGGGTGGCCTCGGCGTCGTAGGACCCGCCCGCCCGGCCGAGGGCCTCGGTGAAGGACTGCTCGAACCGCTCGTCGGGCCCGTCGTGCTCAGCGGACATGCTGAACCAACCTCTCTACCAATCGAGTTGACGTGAGTAGTGCGGAGACGTCGCCGTGCCGTGCCGGCCGGCTCAGCGCTCGGCCAGCTCGTCGAGGCTGCCGCCGAGCAACGCGCGGATCCGGCCGAGCGCCCGGAAGGACTGGGTCCGGACGGCCCCCGGGGTGAGCTGGAGGATCGCCGCGGTCTCCTCGACGCTGCGGTCCTCCCAGTAGCGCAGGACCAGCACCGCGCGGTCGCGCGGCGCGAGCCGGCCGAGCGCGTCCACCAGGGCCAGCCGCAGTTCCGGGTCGCCCTGCGGGGCCTCGCCGTCCGGCACCGCGTCGACCGGCCGCTCGCCGCTGGAGCGGCGGCCGCGGTGCGAGAGGAAGACCCGCACCAGCACGGTGTGCGCGTACCCGGCCGGGTTGTCGATCCGGCGCTTGGCCCCGAAGGGGAAGGTGCGGTGCCACTGGACGTAGATCCGCCCGAACGCCTCCTGCACCAGGTCCTCGGCGAGGTGGGTGTCCCCGCCGGCGAGCAGGCAGGCCGACCGGTAGAGCGGTCTGGCGCGGGCGGCCGCGAAGGCCTGGAAGTCCTCGTCCCGCCGCCCGCCCCGGGACGCCTTCCCCTGACCGTCCGGTTGCATCCTGCCCGGCCCCCTCGCTCGTTCTCCCCTGACACCTGGATGACCAGCTGGCCCCCGGATGGCGTTACAGGTGGCGGCGAAAGGTTTTTTCACCAGGCCGAACATGGATGGTTCGGCGCGACGTTACCGACAAATCGGATATTCCTCACGTAGTGTCAGCTCATGCCTACGCCACACGGATCGCGCGGCGGTATGGCCTTCAGCGCCGACGAAGTCCGCGTGTTGCGCCGAGCCCTCGCCCAAGCCCTGCACCCCGCCGTCCCCGTCCACCTCCGGCCCGACCGGCCGGCCCTCGCCGGGCCGGGCGCCGAACTCTGGGCGGAGGACGTCCAGGACGCCCTGCGCCTGACCGAGGCGATCGACGAGGCCGTCCAGGAGGGCGGCCGACTGCGCGCCTTCCTGCTCGCCGACCTCGGACGCTACCGCTCCGCCCTGCCCGGCAGCGCCCCCGGCTACCTGGAACGGCTGGAGGACGCGGTGTCCGACGGGTACCTGCCCGGCCCCGAGGACCTCACCGCGCTGCGCGGGCTGAGCCGCCAGCCCTGCGGCCAGGGCGAGCGGGCCCGCCGCTCCCGGCTGGCCGGGCGCTGCCACGCGCTGGCCGAGGCCGCCGTCCGCGAACGGCTCGCCCTCCACACCGGGCAGCCCCGCCACCTGGTGGCCGTACCGAGCCCCGCCGCACCGCCGCACAGTCACCCCACCCCCGTAGGAGGACAGACCACCATGAGCAGCACCGAGTCCCGCCCGGAGCAGCCCGCCGCCGCGAAGACCCCGCCCCGTCCGCACCGGATGCCCACCCCCGCCGAGCTGTTCGGCCGCCGCCCCAAGCCCCCGGCCCGGCCCGCCCCGCCCGCCGACCTGTCCCCCGAGGAGACCGACGACGTCGAACTCGCCACCGGCACCGGCTGAACCGGCCCGTCCGCCGAACGGAGGGGAGACCGCCACCGCGGTCTCCCCTCCGTTCGTGCGCCGGCCCATCGCCCGCAGGCCGGTCCATGTGTCGACAATGCCGCGATCCCGCCGGCCGCCGTCGATCACGTCTTCATAACCTTCACCCCGATGACCAGGCCGTTCGATCCCGTCCTGGGCGAATTGGCCGCTGATCAACCGGGTTGACGCCCGTTCAACAATCCCTAGGGTGCGGAGCCTCACCACTCCAACCGCGGGGGATTCACATGCTTTCGACTCGCACGCGCCGGATCCTCGGCGCGGGCACGGCCACGATCGTGGCCGCCCTGGCCTCCGGCACCGCGGCCGTCCCGGCGCACGCCGCCGGCACCCAGCTCCGGATCTTCCCGACCGGCACGATCCAGATCTCGACCCAGCCGGCCCCTCAGCCCCAGTTCGGCGAGAACATCCACCTGCGGATCGGCCGGACCGGCACCGACGTCGTGACCGGCGCCAAACTCGCGTTCGACACCACCGGCATCGACGGGCTGGCCACGCTCGGCGTCCCGGGCTGCGCCACCGCGGGCAAGGTGATCACCTGCGACATCTGGCGCCTCGACCTGGAGAACATCAACATCACCAGCCACCCGTGGCTGAGCGCCGTCGCGGGCGTCCGCCCCGGTTCCACCGGCACCGTCCACGCCACCCTCAGCGCCCCCGACGCCGAGACCGCCGAGGCCGACATCCGGGTGGAGATCGGCGGTGCCGGCTTCCGCCCCAAGGAGCCCTCGGAGCAGCGTGACGTCAAGGTCGGCAGCACGCTCCCGTCGACTCTCGCCTTCGCCAACCACGGCGAGGTCGCGGCCCGGCGGGCGGTCGTCGAGGTCTACCTGACCCCGGGCCTCGACGTGGCCACCTGGCCCTCCAACTGCGAGTACGCGAAGGACAAGGGCGACTGGGCGGGCCACGGCTTCGGTTCCCCGATGCCCACCGTGCACGGCATCTGCACCATCGACGGCGAGATCGCCCCCGGCCAGGCCGTCAAGCTGAACGGCCTCGACCTCACCGTGGGCGCGGACGCCCGCTACGCCTTCGCCGGCTACTCCGTCTTCCCCGCCGAGGGAGCGAGCGGCAGCAGCGCTGCGGACCTGCGCGGGCGGATGTCGTTCCAGCGCGGCACCGGCGCTCCCGCCGCCCTGGTGCCGACCTCCGGCGAGGGGATCCCGGACGGCCTCGACTCGAACGCCTACTCCACCGAGCAGGAGGTCCTCGCCGACAACGGCGCCGACTTCGCGGTGAACGGCTCCTGGGCACCGGACGCCTCCGGCACCACCGGCACCTTCACCCTCGGCGCCGTCAGCGGCGGCCCGGCCTCGATCATGGACCGCAGCGGCGGCGAGAGCGCGCCCGAACTCCAGGTGCAGTTCCCGGAGGGGGTCACCGTCACCGGCCTGCCGTCGACCTGCCAGCCGTACGACTACGTCCTCGGCCAGAAGTCCGACAAGCCGCTCAACAAGTTCAACTGCGAGGGGCTGGGCGGGTTCTTCATCCCGGCCGGCGCCACCAACTCCCACAAGCTGACCCTCTCGGTCCCCGCGGGCACCGACGAGCTCACCGCGACGGTCTCGCTGCAGAACATGGCGAGCGCCTACGAGCCGGGCCACCCCAGCGCCGTCATGAGCTGGGACCGCAACCCCGCCAACGACCTGCTGAAGGTCGCCCTGCGGGCCACCCCGGCCACCACCCCCGGCACCGGCGGCACCCCCGCCCCGGCCCCGACCGGGACGCCCACCACCGCGCCCGTCACCGACCCCTCCCCCGCGCCGACCACCGCGGTCGTCCCGGCCGGCCTCAGCGACAAGGACTCCGCGAGCCCCGCCCGGGAGACCGGCACGGGCACCGGCGGCACCGGCACCGGCGGCTCCGGGAGCGTCCGGACCTCCGACGGCCCGCTGGCCGCCACCGGCAGCTCCGCCGCCCTGCCGTTGGCCGCGACGAGCGCCGCCGCCGTGGTGCTCGGCGCCGCCGGTCTGGTCACCGCCCGCCGGCTCCGGGCCCGCCGCAACGGCTGACCCGAGCGGTCCGTTCCCCGGGGGAGGCCGCCGTCACGGCCTCCCCCGCGGGAATCCCGGCGCGGAGCACCGTGTGTGGCTGGCTACCCTTGTGGGGTGAGCGATCAGAGCCTTGTTCCCGCGACCGACGACCTTCCCGAGCAGATGCGCGTCCGGCGCGAGAAGCTGGACCGGCTCCGGGCGGCCGGCGTCGACCCGTACCCGGTCGGATTCCCCCGCACCACCACCATCGCGGACCTGCGTGCCAAGCACCCGGACCTGGAGCCGGACACCGCGACCGGCGAACGGGCCGGTGTCACCGGCCGCGTGATCCTCTCCCGCACCGGCGGCAAGCTCTGCTTCGCCACCCTGCGGGACGGCACCGGCGACCTCCAGGTGATGTTCTCGCTGGACAAGCTGGGCGCCGAGCGGCTGGCGGCCTGGAAGACCGACATCGACCTCGGCGACCAGGTCGGCGTCGAGGGCGAGGTGATCACCTCCAAGCGCGGCGAGCTGTCCGTGATGGTGGACCGCTGGGAGCTCACCGCCAAGTGCCTGCGCCCGCTGCCGGACAAGCACAAGGGCCTGACCGACCCGGAGGCCCGGGTCCGCCAGCGCTACGTGGACCTGATCGTCAACCCCGAGGCCCGCGAGATCCTGCACCTGCGCAGCAAGGTCGTCCGCTCGATCCGCCGCACCTACGAGGACCGCGGCTACATCGAGGTCGAGACCCCGATGCTGCAGCCGGTGCACGGCGGCGCCAACGCCCGTCCGTTCAAGACGCACATCAACGCGTACGACATCGACCTCTACATGCGCATCGCCCCCGAGCTGTACCTCAAGCGGCTGGTGGTCGGCGGCGCCGAGAAGGTCTTCGAGATCAACCGCAACTTCCGCAACGAGGGCGCGGACTCCACCCACAACCCGGAGTTCACCTCGCTGGAGTCGTACGAGGCGTACGGCGACTACGACACCCAGGCCGAGCTGATCCGCGAGACGATCGTCAACGCGGCCCGGGACGCACTGGGCACCACGGTCATCAAGGGCGTGGACGCGCACGGCGTCGAGCACGAGATCGACCTGGCCGAGCCGTGGGAGGAGGTCGCGGTCTACCCGGGCATCTCCGCCCACCTGGGCGTGGAGGTCACCCCGGAGACCGGCGTCGAGGAGCTGCGCAAGCTGGCCGCCGAGCACGGCATCCCGTTCGAGAAGGACTGGGGCCACGGCCAGATCGTGCTGGAGATGGTCGAGCGCCTGCTGGAGGAGAACGCCGTCCGGCCGACCTTCATCAAGGACTACCCGACCGAGGTCTCCCCGCTGACCCGCCAGCACCGCTCGCAGCCCGGCGTGGCCGAGAAGTGGGACCTGGTGATCTTCGGGACCGAGATCGGCACCGCCTACTCCGAGCTGGTCGACCCGGTCGAGCAGCGCGCCCGCCTGACCGCCCAGTCGCTGCTGGCGGCCGGCGGCGACGTCGAGGCGATGCAGGTGGACGAGGACTTCCTGCGCGCCCTGGAGTACGCGATGCCCCCGACCGGTGGCCTCGGCCTCGGCGTGGACCGCCTGATCATGCTGCTGACCGGCAAGAACATCCGGGAGACGGTGCTCTTCCCGCTGGTGAAGCCGGAGCCGAAGGCTTCCGCCGCGACGGCGGAGAAGACCGAGGAGGAGTGACCTGATGGACTACGTCAGCGCGATCGTGCCGCCGCTGGTCATGGCGATCGGCTTCGGATTCCTGGTGCGGGCCATCGTCCGCAGCCAGGGCGGGGCCCAGCGGGCCAAGGAAGACGTCGACTGATCCCGCGCGGGCCGGCAGGCCCCGTGAGGACCGGCGGGCGGAACCCGCGACCGACGCCGTCAGCCGCCCCGAACGACCGGCGGGGCCCCCAAACCGGGGGCCGGGGGGGGGGGGGCGGCGGGCCCGGGGGCGGGGGGGGGGGCGCCCGCGCCGCCCCCCCGGCCGGTACGGCCGGCCACCAGCTGCGCCCAGTGCGCCAGCCAGCCG
>NZ_JBSHBN010000156.1:0-22220 GCF_053612025.1 Kitasatospora sp. NPDC054768 | reverse complement strand
CTCGGGGGCGGCGGCGTCCGGGGCGGCCGGGGGGGGGGGCACCCGGAACGCCTCGGCGTCCCAGTAGCTCTCGCCGGTGACCAGGTCGCGCTCGAAGGCGCCGTGCCCGGCGGCCCGCACCGCCAGCGACAGCAGCGGGTGGGCCGGCCCGGCCGGGTGGCCGTCCGCCGCCCGCGGACCCTCGGGCAACCGGATGCCGTAGGGTGCGCGGGTGCCGTGCGGGAGATGGGCGTCGGCATGGTCCAGCAGGTGCGAGAGCCGGTGGGCGCAGGCCTCGGCGACGGTCTCCAGGACGTCCAGGTCACGGCGCGGGACGGTGCCCCGGTGGGCCAGCGCGAGGGCGAGCACCCCGATCGGCCGCTCGTCCACGACCATCGGCAGGGCGATCACGGCGACCATCCCGGTGCCCAGGCCGGCGTTCGCGTTCGGGTAGTCGACGCTGGTGTGCTCGGGGCTGAGCAGGTACGGGCGCCGCAGCCGCAGGGCCATCGCGGCGGGCAGCTCCCCGGCCGGATCGACCACGCCGTAGCGCTCGTGCGCCCAGTCCGGCAGCCCGTGCGAGGCGGTCAGCCGGAGCATCCCGGCGGAGTCCAGCAGGTACAGCGCGGACCCCTCGCCGGTGATCCAGCTCGGGCCCTCGGCCAGTACGGTGCCGAGCAACTCGGCGGCGCTGGTGCAGCCGAGCAGCAGGCGCACGCAGCGCATCGCACTGCGCGCGGTCGGACTGTCGGCGGGCTCCAGGGGCACTGACCCTTAATACCCCATTTCCCCAAGCGGTGAATGGTTCCTCAAGGGGTGAACGGGGACCGGGCCGTCGCACCGGCACCGGCGAGGTGGCCGTCCGCACCGGCGGTCGTCCGGGCGCGGCCCGGCGCGGGAAGTCGGCCCGGCCGACGTCCGGCGCGCGGGCGGTGCCGCCCTCCGGGTCCGTGCGGGCCGGCCTCCTACGCGGGCCAGGCGCGGAGGCCGGTGGTGAGGGTGGCGATGAGGCGGTCGTGGGTGGTGGCGAGGTCCTCGGCCAGCCGGAAGCCGCCGGCGGTGGTCAGGGAGGCGAAGCCGTGGGCGAGGGAGCGGACGGTGCGGGCGGCGTGGATCGCCTCGGAGCCTTCGAGGCCGTACTCCCGCAGGACGGCGATGATCACGCCGACGAGCCGGGCGCCCGCGCGGGCCAGGTCGTCGTCGGGCTGCGGGGCCTGGGGGAGGGCGTTGTAGCGGTGCGGGTGCGCGGTGGCGTACGCGTGGTAGGCGCGCAGCACGGCGGCGACGGCGTCGTCCCCGCTGCGCCCGACGGCCGCCTCGGCCAGCCGGTCGGCCAGGTCCCCGGTGACCCGTACGGCGATCAGCAGCCGCAGTGCGGCGAGGCCGCCGCTGACGTGCTTGTACAGCGAGGGAGTGGCGACCCCGGCCCGGGCGGCGACGGAGGCCAGCGTGAGGGCCTCGGCGCCCTGCTCGTCGATGAGGGCGAGGGCGTGGTCGACGACCTGGTCGGGGGTCAGTCCTACGCGGGGCATGGGTTCGGGCTCTCCGTACGGATGACGTCGGGTGGATCGGGCGGGGTCGGGCAGGAGCGGGCGGTGGGGACGGGCGGGGCTCAGCCGAGCTCGGCGAGGAACGGCAGCAGGGCGTCGGCGGTGGCCGTCGGGTTGTCGGCCATCGGGTAGTGCCCGGACCCCTCGATCATCACCTTGCGCGCGCCGAGCGCGGCGGCCTGCCGGTCGGCGACGAGCTCCGGCTTCGGGAAGTCGGGGTCCTTGCTGCCCATGACCACCAGCGCCGGGCACCGCACCGCGGCCGTCCAGCCGACCGGCGCCGAGTCGCCGTGGACGTACCCGCGGGTGGCGGTCTTCCGCCCCGGGGTGCGCAGCGCGGCGACCAGTCCGTCCACGTACGCGTCGAAGTCGGCGGGCTTGGCGCCCGGGAAGGCCATCCGGCGCAGGTAGAAGCCCCAGGAGGCCGGCCAGTGGACGAGGGCGGCGCCCATCAGGCCCATGACGCCGCGCATCAGGGCGCCCGGCGGCGGGTTCTCGACGAAGGCGTTGAGCAGGACGATCCCGGCGACCCGCTCGGGCGCGTCCCCGGCGGCCCTGACGACGGTCGCCCCGGTGTAGGAGTTCCCGGCGAGGACGGCGCGCTCGATGCCGAGGTGGTCGAGCAGGGCGAGGACGTCGCCGGCGATGGCGGCCGGGCCGTAGTCGTCCCACTCGACGGAGGACTCGCCGAAGCCCCGCAGGTCCACGGTGACGACGCGGTGGCCGGCGGCGACGAGCAGCGGACGCAGGTGCCGGTAGGCGGCCCGGCTGTCGAGCATGCCCGGGAGCAGGACGACGGGGGTGCCGTCGCCCTGCCGGGTGTCGTCGAAGGCGATCCGGCCGCCGGGAACGGTCAGGTGCTGGGTGCTCGGGGTGATGGTGCCGTTCATGGGGTCCTCCTCGGGCCGCCGGTGCGGGACATCGGCGCGCGGGCCGATAGCCATAAAGCTAAGGCTAATAGCCTTAGCCGTCAAGCGAACGGCCGGGTGAGGGGTGGAGCGGAAGGAGTGGAAGGGATGATCAGACTCCCTCCACCTTGAACGGGTCGTGCTCGCTGAGCAGCTTCTCCAGCCTGGCCTGGTCCACCCGGGTGACCATCTCGTTGGACTCCTGCCGGTCCCGGATCACCTTCGCCAGCGTGAACGCCGAGGTGACGGTGTAGAGGAGGCCGATCCCGAGGAAGGCCCTGGTCCATCCGCCGACCGGCAGATAGGCGATCCCGACGGCGAGGGCGACGCCCGACAGGGCGAAGGAGAGGACGGCCTGGATGTGGTACGCGGCCGTGGTGCGGGTCTGCATCGATGTGCTCATGGCGCCAGGATGTGGCCGCCCGGCCGGGGTGCACATGAGTAGGAGTACTCAGATGGGACCGTGCGCGAGGGGGGTGTTCGCCGGTGTCGTTCGTTGACGTCCGATCACTTTGCCCTAGGCTGCTCCGAACGGATGGCTTGGAATCAGAGCCTCCTAGGATTAACGTTTGATAACGCAGCGCGGTTGTCAACGCCGTACCCAGACGGCACCGTGCGCCGTCGCCTAATCCCGCCGACCCGCCTCCGGGCAGGTCAGGGAGCCGGGGAACCACGTTCCTTGGGGTGAATCGGCGGGGCCCCGGCCCAGCCGTAGGAGACCTTCCTGCTCCGAACCCGTCAGCTAACCCGGTAGGCGCGAAGGAAGGAAAGGAGCGCGCCTCCGTGGCGTCGACGCACACCCCGGCACACCCGGCCGGCTTCGCAGCCGGTACCCAGCTCCTCGACCACCCCGGCACGGACGGCCCCGAGGCCTTCGGCCCGGAGGACTTCCCCGCGGAGGTCGAGACCAACCGCCACCGGATGCCGCGTCAGACCCGCGGAGCCTCCCCACTGCTCGGCGTCACCGCCGTCGCCGCCACCCTGGGCGCCACCGGCTTCGCCTCGGCGACCCCGGCCGCCGCCCCCGCCGTCGAGGCCCCGGACGAGACCCCGGTCGCCCTCTCCGCCGACCCCGGACTCGCGCTCGCCGCCCGCATCCAGCACCAGGCCGACAGCCAGCGCACCGCCGCCGAGGAGACCGCCCGGCTCCAGGCCGCGCAGGAGGCGGAGGCCAAGGCCGTCGCCAAGGAGGCCGAGGCCAAGCGCGCCGCCGAGGAGGCCGAGCGGGTCAAGGCCGCCGCCCTCACCCTCCCGGTGAAGGACTACCGGCTCTCCGCCCACTACGGCCAGAGCGCCCGCTACTGGGCCAACCTGCACACCGGCCTGGACTTCGCCGCCGACACCGGCACCCCGGTCTACGCGCTCGGCCAGGGCACCATCACCTCGGCCGGCTGGGCCGGCTCGTACGGCTACCGGATCGTCGAGACCCTGCCCGACGGCACCGAGATCTGGTACTGCCACCTCTCCTCGATCACCAAGGGCTCCGGCAAGGTCGCCCCCGGCCAGCAGATCGGCAAGGTCGGCGCGACCGGCAACGTCACCGGGCCGCACCTGCACATGGAGGTCCGCCCCGGCGGCGGCGCCCCGGTCGACCCGGAGCCCTGGCTCCAGCAGCGCGGCCTCAACCCCTGACCCGCGCGAGAAACCCGACGCACCCGCGAGAGGCCCGCGCACCCGCGCGAGAAACCCGACGCGCACGCGAGAAGGCCCCGGCCCGGAGCAGCGGCTCCGGGCCGGGGCCTTCGTGCGAGGTCTCACTCCTCGGCGGGCAGCTGCGCCAGGTACGCCTCGATCTCCTCCTGGCCCGGCTCCGGCGCCAGCTCCGGGAACTCCGTCACCAGCAGCCGGGGCAGCCCCGGCACCGTCCACCCGCCGAACAGGTCGAGCGCCGCGTCGACCGCCGCCTCCTCGAACTGCCCGAAGTCCCCGGCCAGTTCGTCCGGCATCGGCCGCCCCTGCGCGGTCAGCTCGGCCAGGTTGCGGTAGCTGCGCCGCATCAGGCCCTGCTCCAGCAGCCGCCGGGCGCCGTCCGTGGCCATGCCGACCGACAGCACCCGGCCCGGGCCCCAGCCCTGCTCGTCCGGCTCGTCCAGCCAGCCGGCCGGCACCAGCGCCTCGTACGCGGCCAGCCGGTCCTCCTCCGCGAGCTCCGCGAAGCCGGCCAGCCAGTCCCGCACCGCCGCCCCGTCCGTGACGTCCACCCCGTACGCGTGCAGCAGCACCGCGTACAGCCGGGGCCAGGTCACCAGGTCGGCGCGGCGCAGCAGCCCGGCCGCGACCTCGCCCTGCCACTCGGCCTCCTCGTGCAGCCGCTCCTGGCGCTTGGCGTTCAGCCGCCGGGCCGCCCGCTGGTGGTCGATCAGCAGCCGGACGGCGTCGCCGTAGGCGAGCGGGTCCTCCTCGGGAGCGGGTTGGACGTACAGGTGGAGCCGCTCGTACAGCAGGTGCTCCACCGCGTCGGAGGTCAGTTCCGGCCAGCCGTCGTGCATCCTGCCGTCGCCCAGCTCCAGCAGCGCCAGCACCGCGCGCAGCGGCGCCTCGGCCACCGGCGCGCGGTCCTGCCCGGCCGCCCAGGCGAGCAGGTCGGCGGCCTTGGTGCGGGGGGCGAGCCGCAGGTCTTCGTCGTTCATAGTCCGAACGGTAGCCGCCGGGCGGGGATAGGGTCGGCAGCCATGGTCCCCGTACGACTCACCGGCCCGCGACTGGCCGTCCGCGAGTACCACCTCACCGAGGACGACGTGGACGCGCTGCACGCGCTGTTCGGCGACCCGGAGGTCACCCGCCACCTGCCCTTCGGGCCGAGCGGCCGGGAGGACTGCGCCGACCAGATCGAGCTCTACCTGGAGGAGGCGATGGCCGAGGAGCGGGACACCTACCGCCTCGCCGTCACCAGGCTCGCCGACGCCGAGGAGCCGGCGGACGCGACGCCGATCGGGCAGGCCTCGCTCACCCTGGACGGGCACCGCGCCGCTCAGCTCGGGTGCGTGCTGGCCCGCGGGTCCTGGGGCCGCGGCTACGCGGGCGAGACCGTCGGCCTGCTCTGCGACTTCGCCTTCGGCGCCCTGGACCTGCACCGGCTGGCCGCCCGGGTCGCCGTGGACAACGACGCCTCCGTGAAGGTGCTCACCTGGCTGGGCTTCCGGCTGGAGGGCCGGCTGCGGCACGACGCGTTCAAGGACGGCGTCTGGTCCGACTCGTTCCTCTACGCGCTGCTCGCCGACGAGTGGCCGGGGGCGGGCCCGCGGGGCCGGACGACCGGCTGACCGCCCGGGCCACGGACCACCGCTCGACCCCCCACCGGCTCACCCCCCTCCAGCGGCCGCCCGGTGGAGGGGGGTTAACCCCACCCCGGATCCGCCAGGCCTCCGGATCCCGGCCGGCCGGCGCGTCCACCAGACTGGAGCCTGTCAGCGGGACGAACGACCGACAGTACGAGGGGCCGGGGGCCGGGAGCATGAGCAGCAGCCGCAGCATGGAGGACCGGGAGTGGGACGTCCTGGGCGGTCACGGTGACGACCCGCGCCCGGCCCGGGTCCGCCGGACCGAGCGGCGGCCGGCCGTGTGGCGGGCGCCGTTCTCGGCGTACTACTACCGCGAGGTCGGCTACGCGCTCAGCGGCCTGCCGGTGGCGATCGTCGGCTTCGTCGTGTCGATCACCCTGTTCTGCCTCGGCCTCGGCACCCTCGTCACCGTCATCGGCCTGCCCGTGCTGGGCGCCCTGACCAGCGTCGCCCGCGGCTTCGGCCGGCTGGAGCGGGCCCGGGTGCGCGGCATGCTGGCCCTGGACGTCCCCGGCCCGGCGCCGGTGCGCCGGGTCCGCCAGGGCAGCTGGGGCGCGGTCACCGCGCGGCTCGCGGACGGGGCCGGCTGGAAGGCCGTGCTGTACCAGGTGGTGATGTTCCCCTGGGCGGTGCTCAGCTTCGCGGTGACGCTGGTGTTCCTGGTGCTCGGCTGGGCGCTGGCGCTCTACCCCGTGTACCACTGGGTCTTCCCGACGTACACCTCCTGGAAGGGGTACCGGTTGTTCGACTTCCACGACAGCGACGGCGTCCGGCACGTGTACGACGTCCAGTCGCCCTGGCAGATCGCCGGGCTCTCGCTCCTCGGCGTGCTGCTGATCCTCCTCACCACGCAGCTGGTCCGCGGCCTGACCAACGTCAACCGGGTCGCCGCCCAGGGCCTGCTCGGCCGCTGACCGGCCGGCCCCGGCCGAGGACCCCGCCCGCGCCCCGCCCGCACCCCGGACGCCTCCGGATGCGGGTGGGGCCGCCGCGTGTTCGGATGGCCGGGTGGCCGCCGTCGGCATTCCCGCCGTTCCCCCGGGCGTCCTGGTCACCTCCCGGCCGCTGGACGAGTACTGCGCCCTGTTCGGCCTCACCCGGGCCCGGCTCGCCGTCCTGCCCGGCCCGGTGCTGGACTGCCCCGGCGGCGCGGCCGGCCTGGCCGCCGAGGCGCGCGGGCTGGGCTGCCGGGTGATCGCCGTCGATCCGGCGTACGCGCTGCCGCTGCCGGCGGTCGCGACCGCCGCGGTGGCCGCCCGGGCGGCGATGGCCGCCGCGATGGCCACCCGCCCGCAGCTCTACCCCTCGCCCCGCCCGTACCGCGCCGAGCGCTACCTGCGCAGCTGGGACCGCGCCCGCCTGCTGTTCGCCGCCGACTCGGCCGCCCACCCGCAGCAGTACGTGGCCGCCGCGCTGCCCCGGCTGCCCTTCGCGGACGGCGCCTTCGCCCTCACCCTGAGCGGCTACCTGCTCTTCGCGTACCCCGAACTCTTCGGCCCCGAAAGCCAGTTGGAGGCGTTGACCGAGCTGGTCCGGGTCACCTCCCCGGACGGCGAGGTCCGGGTCCAGCCGCTGCACGACGGGTACGGCCGGCGCTGCGGCCACCTCGGCCCGCTGCGGTACGCGCTCGGCGAGCGCCGGATCGGCAGCGAGGTCCGCCGCTACCCCGGGCCGGTGGGCGGCCGACCCCGGCGGGTCCTGGTGCTGCGGGCCGCCGACCACCGCCGCCGGGCGCTCCGGCCACCGGTCATGTAATGGTCACTGTCGGGGGCCACTCCTATACTCGCCCGCATGACCGACACGACGATCCGGCGCGCCGACGAGACCGACGCCGACCGGCTCACCGAACTGATCCAGGCCTCCTCCGCCTATCACGGCGAGTACGCGCCGATGATCGAGGGCTACCGGGTGACGCCCGAGTACATCGCCCGCCACGAGGTGTTCCTCGCCGCCGACCCGGCCACCGGCCGGCTGCTGGGCTTCTACGGGCTGATCCGCGAACCGGCCGAACTGGACCTGATGTTCGTCGCCGACGAGGCCCAGGGGCTCGGCGCCGGCCGCGCCCTGATCGCGCACATGCTGGAACTCGCCCGCGGAGCCGGGATCGCCGTCGTGCGGGTCGTCTCCAACCCGCCCGCCGAGCGCTTCTACCTGCGGGTGGGTGCCGAACGCGTCGGCACCTGCCCCGCGCGCGGGAGGATCACCTGGGAGCGTCCCGAACTGCGCTTCACCGTCCCGGAGTTCACCGGCTAGAGGTCCCCTCGGCCGGCGGTCCGCCCTGCCCGCCCTGCCCGCCCGGTCCGCCCGGTCCGTCCTGTCCGTCCGGCTGGGCCGGCTGGGCCGGCACCACCGGGGCGGCCCGCGGCCCGGCCGGTGCCGGCCGCTCCGGCACGAGAGCCGGCGCCGGGAGCCGGGAGAGGATCTTCTCCGCCAGCCAACTGCGGTCCGACCCGTACGGAATGCCCCGCGGGTCGACCAGCTGCGTCGCCACCGCGTCCCGCAGCCGCTGCTCCCCGGCGGCGGGCAGCCGGGAGAGCAGCCCCCGGGCGGCCAGCAGCGCGTGGTACTGCTCGAAGCCCGAGCGCGGGCGCTCGATCGCGTCCAGCACGCTCGGCAGGTCCGCCAGCGCCGGATCGCCCTGCATCAGCGCGAGCGCCTGGATCCGCCGCCCCTCGGAGCCGTCCGCGAAGAGGGCCCGCACCTGGTCGGCGGTCAGCGCCGAACGCCGCGCGGTCGAGCGGACCTCCGCCACCACGCCCTCCGGCCCGGCCGGCGCGCCGGAGGAGGGCGGCAGCTGCCCGGCCAGCGCGGCCGGGCGCTCCGCGCTGCCGCCCAGCAGCCCGAGCCGCTGCATCGCGCGGACCCGCAGGTCGTCCGCGCCCACCTTGTCGCCGTGCCGGTCGCGGTCCTGCCCGGCGAGGAAGAGGTCCAGCGCCCGGTCGGTCTCGGTCAGCGCCTGCGGCAGTGCCAGCCGGGTCACCAGCCAGCCGGCCAGGAACCCGAAGACCAGGAAGTACAGCACCAGCGCCGCCGCGAACGGTGCCACGTCCCGGCCGCCGCCGAGCGCGGGCGCCAGCGCCGCGCCGAGGTCGTGCAGCCGCTCGCCGAGCGAGCCGAGCTGGGTCAGCCCGACGCCCAGCAGCACCTTGGTCAGCCAGTCCGAGACCTGCTCCAGATTGGTGTTCGGCGCGTACGAGCCCTGCGGCTCGCCGGCAGCGGCCCCGCCGCGCACCCGGGGCACCCCGAACAGGAAGCCCAGCCCGCCGCCGAGCACCACCGAGGCCCCGATCACCACCAGCCCGCCGCCGAGCACCTGCCAGGCGTGCTCCCGGCCGAGCGCGAACAGCAGCAGTCCGAGCAGTCCCGTCCCGGCCAGCACCCCGGTGGCGCCCCACTGCGCCGTCCGTAGCGTCGCCCCGCCGCCGCCCGGCCGTCGTGCCTTCGCCATCGCCCACCCCCTGTGTCCGCGTCGCTCCGCTCCGGAACGCGCGCCGACTCTAGCGCCGCGCCCCCGCGCGGAAACGTCCGGCCGCTGCCCCGGACACGGCGCGGGGAGCCTCCGGAATCGTGCCGGAAGCTCCCCGGGAACGCAGACGGCCCGCGGACTGCTCCTCCGCGCCGGCCCGTGCACTGGCCGGGCGCCGAGGCACCGGGGATGTACCGGTGAGACCGCGGGCCGGGTGACTGCTGTGGATTTCGCCTGCCGGAGGCCAGGGGCCTCATCCTGCGCAGGCAGGGGCGGCTCTAGCGAGCAGCCACCTCACGCATCCTGATGGAACTCAACTCAGGATCACCTCCTTTCAGTGTGCTGCCACGATAGGCAGCCCGCCGGACGGAGGGCAACGGATTATTTCGCGGAGCCCCGCCCGGCCCCGGTGCCGGCCGTGCGGGGCGCGCCCGGATCCGCTGCTCAGGCGGTCTTGAGCTGGTCCTGGAGCTTGGTGAAGTCGACCGTGTTGTCGGCCGACGGGGCCTGGATGGTCAGCGGCTTGTCGAAGTCGCTGAAGTCGATCTTGCCGTTGCCGTCCTTGGCGCCCGAGTGCTCGACCCGCACCGGGTAGGGCTTGCCCTCGGTGGCGATCTGCATGGTCGTGACCTCGCCCTTGGAGTCGGCGACCTTCAGGCTGAAGGTCTTCACGCCGTTGACGTCGCCCGCGGAGCCCTTCTCCACCTTGTCGTTGCCGCTCTTGTCCGCGGTGATCTTCTTGCTGAACTCGGCGAGGTTGCAGACGCTGATCAGGGAGCCCATCGACGGGTCGCTCTCGAAGCCCGTCAGGTAGCGGCCCTTGAACAGCTCGGCGGCCTTGGCACCGTTCGGGCCGCCCACGTTGGTCCAGAAGTCCTTGTCCGGCTTGACGTACGAGGTCTTGCCGTCGCTGATGATCTCGAACTTGCCCATGCCGGGCATCGCCATGGTGCCGGTGCACTGGCTCTTGTTGTCCAGCGCCAGGTTCAGCTCCATGCTGCCCTCGCCGGTGTCGACGGTGCCGACCATCTTGAGGGAGCTCGCGGAGGCCAGGGCGTCCTTGGCCTGCTTCGCGATGTCCTGGGCGCTGAGCTTGTCGGTGTCGAGCTTCTGCGCGGCACCCGCCTTGGCGTCGCCGCCCGTCCCGTCGCTCTTGGTGCTGCCGCACGCCGCGGTGCCGGCCGCCAGGACGAGGCAGATCGCGGCGGTGCTGACCAGTCGCTTCGACAGCATGTGGTTCTTCCTGTCCGGGTGGCCCGAACAGCCCCCCAATGAGATGAATTTTTCCTCAGTATGGTTCAGGACCCTGACAGGTGATCGTGGGACCGGCCGCTGTTACAGGTTCGTGGCAGGACCGTCTTTCGTTCGTACCCGGGAACGCGAAAGGCCCGGAGGACGAATCCTCCGGGCCTTTCGGCTACTGAGTAGCGGGGACAGGATTTGAACCTGCGACCTCTGGGTTATGAGCCCAGCGAGCTACCGAGCTGCTCCACCCCGCGTCGGTGAACACAACAATACGGGGAAGTCGCCGATATGGGAAATCGGTTCTTCAGGGCGCCCTGGCGACCCGCCGCCGACCGGGTGCCGGGTGCCGGGTGCCGGGCCGCACGACACCTCGCCCAGGCCGCGAAGGCGACCAGCGCGGCGAAGCAGGGCACCATCAGCGCCCCGTACACCACCAGGAAGCCGTCCGTGCCGAGGTCGGCGGCGGCGTTCCAGGTGCCGTGCAGCGCCATCGCCAGCAGCAGCCCGGCCGGCACCGCCAGCCGGGCCAGCCAGCGCCGCGCGGTGGTGAGGGCGACGGCCAGGCCGATCCCGGTGAGCGCGGTGAACAGCGGGTGGGCGAAGGGCGAGAGCAGGGCGCGCAGCACGAAGGTCTGCACGGTGCTGTCGAAGTCACGCAGGCTGGGCGGGTCGCCGAGGCCGATGCTGTCCAGCCGCTGCCGCTGGTCGCTGCTGAAGGCCCGACCCAGGTAGAGGGCGTTCTCGGTGAACGCGAAGCCGCAGGCGGCCATCCCGCCGAGCACCACCCCGGCGGCCAGGGTGCGCGGCCGGGAACGGTGGTGCGGCGCCCCGGAGGGCGGGGCCGGGCGCAGGTACGGCAACGGCCGCAGGTACGGGCGCAGGCGCGGCCGGCCGCGGGCGTGCGGCCCGACCGGGTGGCGCGGGTGCCGGCGGGGGCTCCGGGGCGCGGGCGACCGGCGCAGCAGCGGCGCGCAGGGGCGTCCGGTGCGGCGGCCGCGGCAGCGCAGCCGCTGGCCGAGCGGGAGCAGGAGCACCAGCAGGGCGGTGGCCTTGGCGGTCTCCTCGATCACCGGGGTGGCGATCCCGGCGCCGAGCAGTTCCCCGAACGGGCCCCGGTGCCGGGTCAGGTAGCTCGCCGTCCAGTTGTTGGCCAGGATGGCGACGGTGGTGGCCGCGCAGGCGCCCCAGCCGAGGCAGAACACGGTGTGCCGCAGCGGAACCCGGGCGGTGAGGTTGAGCCAGGCCAGACCGCCGAGCACGAACGGCAGCGGCACCACCGCCAGGCCCAGGCCGACCAGCAGTCCGACGGTGCCGGTCTGCCGCTGGACCAGGTGCAGGATCAGCACCCCGCAGCCGATCAGGGTCAGGACGGCGGTCGCGGTGACCGAGGAGAGCGCCACCGAGCGGCTGCGGCCCGGCGGGGCCCCGGGGGCGGTGGTGCCGGCGCGGAGGAATTGGTCGACGACCGGGAGCGGCACGGCGGCGGTACCCGGCCGGGGCAGCAGGCGATGCGCCCGGTGCCTCCGGGGCCCCGGAATGGTCCGGGTGTCGCCGGTGCTCGGGACCGTCTCCGGTGCGTCGGCGGCTGCTCGAACCGTCGTGCGACCGCCCGTCCGGAACCCGCCGCCGGACGGGCTGCCCATGCGGCACAGGGTAGGCCACGGCGGCGGCCCGCCGGGAGGAGCCGGGACGAACCGTCCCTCCCGGGCCCGCCCGTCCGGCCGCCGCGCGGCCGCCCGTTCGAACGGTGCCGGAGGGTCAGCGGCGGCGGAACAGCAGGTCGTGGACGACGTGCCCCTTGGCGATCCCGGCCCGTTCGAACTTGGTGACCGGACGCCAGTCCGGCCTCGGGGCGTAGCCCGGAATGCTGCCGTCCGGGTGGTCCCCGGGCTCCAGCCAGCCGGTCCCGTCGCCCTCGGGGTGCAGGTTCTCCAGCTCCGGCGAGGCGGACAGCACGGCCAGCATCTGCTCCGCGTACGGCTCCCAGTCGGTGGCGCAGTGCACCAGCGCGCCGGGGGCGAGCCGGGGCAGCACCAGGTCGAGGAACGAGGGCTGGACCAGCCGGCGCTTGTGGTGCTTCGGCTTGGGCCACGGGTCGGCGAAGTAGACCCGCAGACCGGCCAGCGAGGCGTCCGGGAGCATGTCGCGCAGCAGGATCACCGCGTCGCCGGCGGCGGTCCGGACGTTGTGGGAGCCGTCCCGCTCCAGCAGGCCGAGCAGGTTGCCGTGGCCGGGGGTGTGCACGTCGGCGGCGAGGATGCCCATGGCCGGGTCGGCGGCGGCCATCGCGGCGGTGGTCTCGCCCATGCCGAAGCCGATCTCCAGGGTCACCGGCAGGCCGTCGAACAGCTCCCGCGGGTCCAGCGGGGTGCCGTCGATGGGGATGCCGTACGTCTCCCAGCTCCGGTCCAGGGCGCTCGCCTGGGCGTTGGTCATCCGGCCCCGGCGCGGCTGGAAGCTGCGGATGCGACGCTCGCGGTGCTGGGCCTCGGTGGCCTTGTGCGGGTACATCGGCGCGGGGTAGGCGGCCGGCGCGGCGGACATCCGGGCGGACGGCGAGGGCTGGGGGATCGGGGCGGTGGCAGTCACAATCACCCGAGTCTACGGGGCTGTCGGGGCTCCCCGGCCGGGCCTGTGACCGGGCTCATCCACCGGCCCGGCCGGCGCCCGGCCCACCCGTCGGCGGCCGGGGAACGGGGAAGGAGCCGCACCCCCGTGACGGCTCCTTCCCCTTCCTCCCGGCGTCTGCCCCCCGACCGACGCCGGCTCCCGCCACGGCCGTCCCCTCACTGCCGCGGCCGGGCCAGGTCGGCGCGGGCTCCCCGGCCCGGACCGTCCCGCTGATCCGCTACTCCTCCCAGGGCCAGCCGGCGTTCGCCCCGGATTCCAGGAGCGGGATCAGTCGGAAGGCCGCGTCGCCCAGGCCACCGAAGGTGTGCCGGTGGGCGCCGCCGCTGGGGCCGTGGCCCGGGGCGTAGCCGGCCAGGTTCCAGGTGTAGACGGGCACGTGGGCCGGGACGGCGGCGAGGGGGTCGCCGCCCCAGTGGCCGGGGCCGGTCTGCTCGTCGGTGACGATCACCACCCGGTCGTGGCCGCGGTAGTGGGTGCGGACGGCGTCGGCGGTGTTGGTGCCGCCGAGGTTGGAGAAACGTGCCAGCACACGCAGTACCGCCTCGCCCCGGCCGACGTCGACCACCTGGCTGGAGGTGCCGAACTCGACCAGGTCCGCCTCGGCGGCCCGGACCTTCAGCGCGGTGCCGAAGATCGCCGCCGAGTCCGCCCGGTTGAGCTCGGTCGGCCCGCCGGAGCGGTCGAACATCGAACCGGAGCGGTCCACCAGGATCAGCGTCCGGCCCGGCAGTTCGGGCACATTGGCCAGCGAGTGACCGAGCGCCGTCTCCAGCGCGTGCCCCCAGCGCAGCGAGGGCACGTTGCGGTGCGCGGCCAGGTAGCGGAACGGGAACTGGCGCGAGCGCCGCACCTCGCCCTTGTCGGAGATCCGCCGGGCCACCTCGGCCGCGACGGCGTCCGAGACCCCGGCCCGGTCGAAGTTGCGCAGGTTCCGGACCAGCGCCATCGGGCCCATCGACGGGATGACCGCCTCCCAGGCGTCCGCGTCCAGCGGCCCCTGCAGCCAGCCCGCCAGCGCCTCCCAGGTCAGCCCGGCGGCGGCCAGCCGCGCGGCGCCGCCCTCGGCGGTCACCGCCGCCCGGCGCTCCTCGACGGGCAGCGCCAGCAGCTCGCGGTTGGCGGTCAGCATCCGGTCGGCGGCCGGCGGGACGGCCTCGTCCGGGCGGTGCCTGCGGTCCAGCGCGTACGCGAACAGGGCACCCTGCCACTCCTTCGCCGGGTCCGGCGAGGGGTGGGTCAGCTCGATCACGTCGCCGAAGCGGTAGCCCTTGCCCGCCGTGTCGTACTTGAGCAGCGAGCGGGCGTCGTACAGGTGCCGGACGGCGTCCGCGACCCCGCGCTTGAGCGGCTTGGGCAGCGCCCGGCCGTAGCGCGAGGTCCAGTAGGCGAGCAGCTCGCCCGGCTCGTCGGCGCGCCGCAGCACCGCCGCGACGGCCTGCCGGGAGTGGCCGTGGGCGCCCGCGTCCAGCCGGGCGCGGGTGAACTCGGCGGCGCCGACCAGGGCGGCGGTGCGCATGTGGGCGCCGTAGCGCAGCCAGCGCAGCAGTCCGACGGTCCACTCCGGCTCGGCGACGGCGAGTTCGCGCACCAGCGCGGTGTAGCGGTCGTCGCGCTCGCCGCCGCGCTCGTGGAAGGTGTCCTGGCCGACCATGTTGGCGATCGCCAGCAGGAAGAGCTCGGACTTGTGGTCCCGGACGAAGCCGGGGCCGCCGTTGTGGTTGACGGTGCGCTCGCCGGTGGTGGCCACCGGCGAACTCGGACCGGTCTTGGCCCTGCGGAAGTTGAACCTGGACATGCGGAAGCCCCCCTCGGCGTGCTGGTGTCAGTGGGAGGGAGGCATGCTGCGGCAGCGGTGCCCGGGGCCGTCATGGCTGACGCGGACCCGGGCACCACGAAGAGCTGCCTCCCGAGATCAAAGGTGGCGGCGGTGTTGCGCGGGCTCGAACCGCAGCGCCCTGGGGGCGCCTCACCAAGAAGTAACCGCTGCCGTCGCACCGGGAGGTGCGGACGAACTATTCACGTGTAGGTGTCCAGAGATCGAAGGCGGCTGAGGTGACACAGCTGCTCTACCGACTGAGCTACACCGGCGAGTACCGGCGGCGGGACTCGAACCCGCGACACGCCCATTAAGAGTGGAAGTAACCTCTGCCTGCGCACCTGGACAGGAGAAACCCTAGCCAGGCCCCTCCCGTCACCGCACTCCATTTACCGCCGGAGCGCCGTCCCGTCCGCTCACGCCGGAGCGACGATCACCGCCCGGGCCCGCTCGGTCAGCTCCCGCACCCGGCGTTCCCCCTGGAAGGGCTCCAGCCGCCGCAGCATCTCCACCACGTACTCCCGGCTGCGCTGCGAGGAGATCCGGCCGGCCACCTCGACGGCGCGCTCGCCGGCGGCGACCGCGGCGTCCAGGTCGCCCGCCTCCGCCTCGGCCATGGCCGAGACCACCAGCCGCAGGCCGTGCGAGCGGACGAAGCCCTCGGTGGGCGTGGCCAGCGCCTCGCGGGTGAACTGCCGGACCTTGGAGGGCACTCCGAGGTCGCGGAAGCACTCGGCGGCGTCGGCGGCGAGCCGGTCGTAGGCGTAGAAGTCCATCCACGCCGGATCGGGATCCCCGGCGCGCGCCCGTTCGAGCGCGCTCTCCGCCGCGCCGAGCGCCGTCGCACACGCCGCCGCGTTGCGGGCCTTGGCCTGGGCCCGGGCCTCCACCAGGTGGAAGAAGCTCATGGTGCGGGCGGTGGCCAGGCCCCGGTTGCGCTCCAGCGCGGCCTGGGCGAGGTCGACGGCCTCCTCGGCGAAGCCCCGGTAGCCCGCCTGGAGGCTCATCGAGGCCAGCACGTAGCCGCCGAGCGGGACGTCGGCGGCGGCCCGGGCGAGCCGCAGCGCCTGGATGTAGTAGCGCTGGGCGGCCTCGTGCTGCCCGGTGTCGAAGGCCATCCAGCCGGCCAGCCTGGTCAGTTCGGCGGTCGCGCCGAACAGCGCCCGGCCGACCGCGTCGCTGTACGAGGCGAGCAGCAGCGGCGCCGCCTCCACGCGCAGGCACTCCGGCACCATCGACGAACGCCAGTCGCCACCGCCGTACTTGGAGTCCCAGCGACGGGCCTCCTGGGCGGCCTCGCGGAGCTTGGCGGCGTCCGAGTGGCCGACCCGGTAGGAGGAGGTGTCGGTGGGGGAGCGCGGCACCTCGCGGGCCACCGAGCCGTCGGCGGGGGTGATCAGCCAGCGGGAGACGGGGGTCGCGTAGGCGGCGACCGAGAAGGTGCCGGCCAGGCTGTCGCTCCAGCGGCCGCCGCCGGGGCCCCGGCGCAGGTCGAGGTCGACCCGCCACAGGTCGGTCGCCGAGCGGACCGCGTCGGCGACCTCGCGGGGGAAGGCCAGGCCGAGTTCGGGCGCCGGGTCGGTGTCGCCCAGGCCGATCTCCTCCAGTGGGACGGGCCGGCCGAGCTTGCCGCCGATCGCGGTGGCGATCAGGTGCGGGACGGGCCCCTGCGGCACCATGCCCTTGCTGACCCAGCGGGCCACCGAGGTCTTGTCGTACCGCAGGGTCAGCCCGCGTTGGGCGCCGAGGTCGTTGACCCGGCGGGCCAGTCCGGCGTTGCTGATCTGGGCGAGGGTCAGGAGCGTGCCGAGCCGTTCGTTCGGTCCACGTGGGCTGACGGTCATGGTGGCGGCTGCACCTCCTGCGGCCTTGTGCGCGGGGCCCGGGCGGCACCGGGCCGTAGCTGCTGTACCTAGCGTAGTCGGACGCGTTCCGACGGTTAAGAGGTCGCATTCCGGATGGCGGGATCGCGCACTCGGCCGTGCCGCACCGGAGTTGGTCCGGACCGCTCGGATCCGGCCGACCGCGCCGCGCGCCGGAGCGTCGTGCTCCGGTCCCGTGTACGCGTGCGCCCGGCCGTGCCCCCTGGCCCGACCGGCTGGTCGGCGATTCGCTGGTGGTCGTGGGTCGGCCTGCCGTCGAGGACCCGGCGGGCCGGGGGACGCCGCCGCCTCAATCCCCGCGGGTGGTGGTGAAGTCCGGGAGGGCATGCGGATGCCCTCCCGGGCCGGGCGACGCCTTTCGGCCATCTCGCGATGCCCATGTCAAAGGCGTTTCGCCGGCGGTCCGGGCCGGGGAGGGGGAGGCCCGGCCCGCCCGCTCCCCGGAGTGCTGGACGGATCGAACTCCCTTCCGGTGGACGGAACTTGCCCACGCGCAGTGATCGCGCACCGGACGGAGCTCCGGCCGGGAGCGGGCCCGCGCGCGCATCGGTGCCCGCTCGCACGGCCCCGGCGGCCCGTCGAACGGCCGGTCCGAACGGAGGCGGAACCCCGGAACACCGGCCACGGCGACGCCCCGCGGTGGCACGATGTCTCCTGACGGCGCGTCCGAGCTGCGAGGACCCGCCGGGACGCGCCCGGGCCGCCACGGCAACACCACCCGGCCGCCCGGCGGGCGGCGAACGCGCCGCACGGATGCAGGTCCTCGTCCGGTGGAGGCGCGATGCGGTGGCTGACGGGCTGGTGCACGGGTGCGCCGAGCGCGGGCACCCCGGCGCACGAACTGCGCGGCGGGGTCGAGCCGATCGCCGCCCGCCCGCTGTGGTCCGGGCCCGACCCGCTCTGGGCCGTGGGCGACTGGCGCCCCGCGGAGATCCGCCTGGTCACCCACCGCCCCGGCGCCCCCGCCGTGGTCAGCACCGGCCCCACCGAGCCCGACCGGATCGAGGACACCCCCGCCACCACCCGGCTCGCCGTCCTCGGCCACTGCGGAGCCACCGACGCCGAGCTCGCCGCCGGCCTCGCCGCCGCCCGCGGCGGCGCCGTCCGCCACCTCACCGCCTGGCCCGGCAGCTACACCGTCGTGCTGCGCTCCGGCCCCCGCTCCACCCTGCTGCTCACCGACCTCGCCGGCGCCCGGCCCGTCTTCCACACCCCGTGGGCCGGCGGCACCGCGTACGCCACCGCCGCCCTGCCGCTCGCCGACCTGGTCGGCGCCCCGCTGGACACCGGCCACCTCGCCGCCCGGCTCGCCTGCCCGGAGTCCCCCGAGGCGCTCGGCGCCGACACCCCGTACCTGGGCGTCCAGCGGGTGCCGCCCGGCCACGTGCTCGGCATCCGCGGCGGCCGCCCGTACCTGTCCGGCTACGACGACCCGGCCGGCGCCGAGCAGCCGCGCGACGAGGCGCCCGCCGTCCGCGAACTCACCCGCGCCCTGCTGGAGTCCGTCCGCTCCCGGGTCCGCACCACCACGCCGGTCCCCGACCCGGTCGGACGGGCCCGGCTCGGCGTCGACCTCTCGTACGGGACGGCCTCCGCGACCGTCGCCCTGCTCGCCGCCGCCGTCCCGCTGCCGCCGGTGCCCGCGGCCACCGCGGCGGCCCGGGCGGCCACCGCCGGGGCCAGGAGCGGCGCGGTCAAGGGCTCCTGGGCCCGCGCCGCCGCCCGGGAGGCCGCCGCCCCCGAGCGGTTGGCCGCCGTCACGCTCGGCGAGACCGGGCCCCCGGCCGGCCTCGCGCTCGCCCCCGACACCCCGCGGCTGCGGCACACCGTGCTCGACCCCGGCCCGGACACCCTCCCGTACGCCGGGCCGGGAGCCGACCCCCGGGCGGGCCGGCTCACCGACGAGCCCGGGCCCGAACTCGTCGCCGCCGCCCGGGCCGAGGCCCGCTTCGACGCCGGCGGCACCGACCACCTCACCGGCTACGGCGCCCGCCAGGTCCTGGACGGACACCCGGCCCGGCTCGCCGACCTCGTCCGGGCCGGGCGGCCGCGCGAACTCCTGCCCCCGGTCGTCGCCCTGGCCGGCGTCGACCGGGCGGCCGCGGGCGTCCTCACCGGCACGCTGCGCACCCCGCTCACCGTGCTCCGGGCCGCGCACCGGCTCTCCCGGGTCCGCTACGCCGAGGCGCTGGACGAGGCGGCCGCCAAGCTGACCGCCCGCCACGTCCCGGACGGCGGCGGCACGGCGGGGGCCCGTTCGGCCGTCGACCTCGCCTGGTGCGTGCCCGGCCCGGCCGCCCGCTGGCTCTCCGACGAGGCGCTCTCCTCGGTGGCGCTGCGGCTCCGCCTGGCGGCGCGCAAACCGGCGCCCGAGGAACACCCCGGCGCGTACCGGGCCCGACACGCCCTCTACCGGCAGGCGCGCGGGTTCCGCACGCTCGTGCACGCCGCCGAACAGCCCGGCCAGCGGCTGCACGCGCCCTTCCTCGACAACCAGGTGGTGCGCGCCGCCCGGCTGCTGCCCGACGACGTCCGCCTCCAGCCCGGCGCCCGGCACGCCCTCCTGCACGCCGTCCTCACCGGCGCCGGACGCACCGACCTGCCCCCCGACTGGGGCCGCGGCCCCCGCCCCGACCGCACCGCCCCCGCCCGCGCGGGCCTGCGCCTCGCCGCCGACGGCCTCGCCGAACTCTTCGACGCCCCGCTGCTCGCCGAAGCCGGCCTCATCGACCTCCCCGCCGTCCGCGCCCGCCTCGCCCACTCGGCCGACCCCGCCACCCCCCTCTCCCCCGCGGACCTCGCCGGCCTCGCCGACCTCGTCTCCACCGAACTCTGGCTCCGCCGGGTCCGCGCCCGCCGCCACGGCGCCTGCTGGACCGGCCTGCCCAGCCCCCGCCGGCCCGCCCTCACCTCCTGAGCCTGTCGGGCCGTATGAGCCTGTGGGGCCTCCTGAGCCTGTGGAGCCCGCTCCGACGACTCCCGCCGGTCCGCCCACGACCGTGAGCCCGCCCCCGCACCCCGCCCTGCGGCGCGGTTGCCGGGGCCGGGTCGGGGCGGCGGTGATGATGGCGGGGGTGTGGGTCCGGGGCGAGGAGGGTGCGCGGTGGCCGGTGGGAGCGCGGGGCGGGAGGTGCCCGTCGTGCTGTCGGTGCTCGGCCGGCCGCCGACGGGGCGGCCGCCGGGGGTGCTGGCGGCGTGCGACGGCTCGGACGGGTCGCTGTGGGCACTCGACCGGGCGATGACGGAGGCCGAGCTGTTCGGGCTGCCGCTGTACGTGCTCGCCGTGGTGAACCCGGCGCCGGCCGGCTACCCGCCGGGGATGGCGGAGCTGGTGCAGGAGAGCGTGGAGACGCTGGTCGAGAGCATGGCGGACGGGCTGCGCCGCTCGGTGGCCGCCGTGCAGCGCCAGCGCCCCGCACCGTACGCGGAGGAGCTGTCGCTGCACGTGGTGCTGGGCAGCGTGATCGAGGTGCTGCTGGAGGCGGCGACCCGGCAGCACACGCTGGTGATCGGCACCCGGGGCAACGGCGGCTTCGCCCGGCTGCTGATGGGCTCGGTGAGTTCGGCGGTGGTGCACCACGCGGCCTGCCCGGTGCTGGTGGTCCCGGCGCCGCCCGCGGTGTGATCCGCTCCACGGACCGGGCCGCCGGGAATGCGCCGAGATGGTTCATCGTTCACCCATCTTGTACACATTCGCCAAGACGCCCCCTGGAGCCCCCCGCAATGAAGGTCGAGATCTGGAGCGACATCGCTTGCCCCTGGTGCTACATCGGCAAGCGCCGTTTCGAGCAGGCCCTGGCGGACTTCCCGGGCAAGGAGCAGGTCGAGGTCGTCTACCGCCCGTACCAGCTGGTCCCGGACGCTCCCGCGACCGCGAGCCCGCACCGCGCCTGGCTGGCCGAGCGCTACGGCCCGCAGTCGGTGGCGATGGACGCGCGGGTGGCCGAGCTGGGCCTCGCCGAGGGCATCACGTACGACTTCGACGCCGCGCTGCACGCCAACACCCTCCTGGGCCACCGGCTGCTGCACCTCGCCGAGGTCGAGTACGGTCCGGCCGTCCAGGGGCGGCTGAAGGAGGCGCTGCTGAAGGCGCACTTCACCGACGGCGTCGACGTCGGTGACCGCGCCGCGCTGACCGACGTCGCCGTGGCGGCCGGCCTGGACCGGGACCGGGTGACCGCCTACCTGGCGGGCGACGAGGGCGTCGCCGAGGTCGACGCCCAGCTGGCCGAGGGCCGCGAGCTGGGCATCAACGCCGTGCCGACCTTCGTCTTCGAGGGCAAGTGGGCCGTCCAGGGTGGCCAGGACGCCGAGACCTTCCGCAAGGTGCTGGACCAGGTCGCCACCGAGATCGGCGAGCGCCGTCCCGCCCCGGTGCAGGTCGCCCCGGCCGGGGAGGCCTGCGCGGACGGCTCCTGCGCCATCTGACGCCCGGCCGTCCGGCGCCGACCGGGCGCACGGCACCGCGGACCCGAGGCCCGCTCCAGGACTCCTGGAGCGGGCCTCCGTCATGACCGACCGGAGACCCGACCGGAAGACCACCCGGAGGCCCGACCGGAGCGCGAGCCCGTCACGAGCACCGGAAGCGGGCCTGGGCCCAGTCCGCGACGTTCAGCGCCGACCAGATCCCGCTCACCGGCGTGACCACCAGCTTGACCGACTTCTGCCCGGCCAGCGGCACGTGCACCGGCACCGCGTCGTCGCCGACGGCCAGCGCGCGGGAGCTCCACAGGGTGCTCCCGTCGCCGCCCTGGACGGAGAAGACGACCCTGCCCGGCGAGAGCGTGGCGTCGTCCACCCCGGCCATCGCGTCGAAGGACGCGCAGCTGCGGTTGAGGTCGATCACGGTGGTCGCCGGGGCGTGCACGGTGATCGCGTGCGGGTGGTAGTCGCCGCCGATCCAGCCGCCGTCACGCTGCCAGAAGTTGTCGCTGCCCTTCTGCCGGATGCTCGGCTCGGGCGGCGGCACCCGGTTGTTGCCGGGCTTGAGCACCGGCAGCGAGTTGCCCCAGAAGTCACTGAGGACGGGCGGCACCGGCGTGGGGACGGTCGGGGTCGGCACCGGCGGCAGGGTGGGCGTCGGCACCACCGGGACGTCGGGCGTGGGCAGCGGAGGCAGGGTCGGCACGGGCACGACCGGGGGAGTGAAGGTCGGCTTCGGCGCCTTCGAGCTGCTGGGCGCGGGCGTGACCGGCTCCGGCGCCCCGGTGGTGGCGGGCTGCGGAGTCCGGGAGGTGGCGGCCAGCTGGGCCGCGGGGCTCGCCGCGGGCGCCTCCGGGGCCGGATCGGCGGCGCCGGGCGCCGGAGCCGGGGCCGGGGCCGCGGGGGGCGCGGCCGGGGGCGGCGCCGGAGCGACGGCGACCGGGGCGCTGGGCGCCGGGGGAGCGGCCGCCGGGGGCGCCGGCTCGGGCGCGCCGGTGAGCCCGTACGCGGCGACGGCGGCCGCGGCCACCGCGACGGC
>NZ_JBSHBN010000155.1:0-22242 GCF_053612025.1 Kitasatospora sp. NPDC054768 | reverse complement strand
CGCGCCGCAACTGGCGGGTGCCCCGGCCCCACCCGCGGGGGCGCGGCGCGGGCCCGCCGGGCCCGGGCGGGGCCGGCGGGGCCGACGGCCCGGCCGGCCCGGCGCGCTCGGCGTTCCGGGGGCCCGGGACGGCCTGCTCCGCCGCTGAGCCGCCCTGTTCCGCCTGCTGGGCCCCGGCCTTCGCCTGCTCCGCCTCCGCCTCCGCCTCCTCGGCCTCCGCCACCGAGAGCGGGTCCGGCTCGATGTCGCGGGCGGTGAACTCCACCGGCAGATCCGTCAGATGACGGGAGATCCAGGCCGAACTCCAGGTCAGCTCCTCCTCGGGCACCGCGAGCCGGACGTCCGGCAGCAGGGTGAGCAGGATGTCGATCCCGGCCTCGGCGACGTGCCGCCCGATGTCCTGGCCGGGGCACTCGTGCGGACCGGCGCCGAAGGACAGATGGGAGCGGTTGCCGTACAGCGGGGCCGCCAGGTCGGGCCGGACCACCGGGTCCACGTTGCCCGCCGCGAGCCCGAGCAGCAGCAGGTCCCCGGCACCGATCTGCTGACCGCCCAGCTCGGTGTCGGCGGTCGCCCAGCGGCCGGCCACCAGGGACATCGGCGGGGAGTCCCAGAGCACCTGGTCGAGCGCCTCGCCCAGGGTCATCTGGCCGCCGGAGAGGTGGGCGCGGAACCGCGGGTCGGTGAGCACCATTTTCAACGAGTCGGCGATCAGGTTGACGGTGGTCTCGTTCGCGGCCAGCAGCACCACCCGCAGGTGCTCCATCACCTCGTCCTCGGTCAGCCCGGCCGGGTGCGCCAGCAGACGGCTGGTCAGGTCGTCACCGGGGCTTTCGCGCTTGATGGCGATGGTCCGGCGCAGACCGGCGACCACGTACTCGTTGCTGGCGATCGCCGTCTCGGTGCCCTTCATCAGGTCCCGGGCGGCGGTCACCAGCTGCGGCCCGTACTCGTCCGGCATGCCGAGCAGCTTGGTCATCACCAGCATCGGCAGGTGCTCGGCGAACTGGGAGATCAGTTCGGCCCGGCCGGTCGGCCCGACCACCTGGACCAGGTCGGTGGTGAAGCGGCGGACGTGACGGCGGATGCCGCGCCGGTCGAAGCCGTTCAGGCCGTCCAGCAGCGCGCCGCGCAGCCGGCGGTGCTCGTCGCCGTCCGCGAACACGCAGATCGGCTGCCAGGCGACCACCGGCAGCAGCGGCGAGTCCGACGGGACCTCGTTGTTGCGGAAGGCGCTCCACAGGCGCGAGTCCCGGGAGAACAGCGAGGGCGTGCGCATCGCGGCGATGTTGGCGCCGTGGCCGAGCACCAGCCAGGCCCGGTGGTCGCCGTGCAGCAGCACCGGGGCCACCTCGCCGTACTCGGCGCGCAGCTTCTCGTACAGGCCCGCCGGATCGCTCTCGGCCTCCGGCCCGTACAGGCGGCGCAGGCCGCCGGGGCCGGTCGGGGAGATGCCGCCGCCCGCGTGGGCCGGGCAGCCGGGCGGCGGGGCGGCGGGCGACGCGGGGCCGGCGGGGATGGCGGGTTCGGGGAACGGGGTGGTCACGGGGGTCTCCGGTCGCGGGTGGGTTCGGTGACGGGCGGTCGGTGGGGGTGGTACGGACGGACCGTCGGCTCAGCCGGTGGACGGGGCGGCCAGCTCGTACAGGTAGTGCATCAGGGTCATCAGGGTGTCCCGGCTGGACTCCCGGCTGCGCGCGTCGCACGCGACGATCGGCACCTCGGGCGGCAGGTCCAGCGCGTCCCGGACCTCGTCGAGCGGGACGGGCGGCGCCTCCGGGAAGCCGTTGACGGCCACCACGAAGGGCACGCCGCGCTCCTCCAGACGCCCGATCACCTCGAAGCTGACCTCCAGCCGGCGGGTGTCCACCAGCACCACCGCGCCCAGGGCGCCCTCGAACAGCCCGTTCCAGAGGAACCAGAACCGCTCCTGGCCGGGGGTGCCGAAGACGTAGAGCACGAGCCGGTCGCTGATGCTGATCCGGCCGAAGTCCATGGCCACGGTGGTGGAGGTCTTCTGCTCGACCCCGGTCGGGTCGTCCACCCCGACCCCGGCCTGGGTCATGGTCTCCTCGGTGGTCAGCGGGCGGATCTCGCTGACCGCGCCGACCAGCGTCGTCTTGCCGACGCCGAAGCCGCCGACCACCACCACCTTGACCGCCGTGGTGACGGTGTCCGGCAGCAGGTCCGAACCGGCCGGCCCGACCACCGTGTCAGAGCCGCTGAAGTCCATGGATCACCGCCTCCAACAGGGCACGGTCGGGAAGCTCCGCCGCGGGCACGGCGGAACTGCGGGCCTCGATCAGCCCGTCGTCGAGCAGGTCCGCCAGCAGGACGATGACCACGCTGACGGGCAGCTCCAGGTAGGCGGAGACCTCCGCCACCGAGAGCGGGGACCGGCACAGCCGCAGGATGGCGGCCTGCTCCGGCTGGTGGGCGGGGGTCGGCTCCGCACGGGAGACGATCAGGGTGACCAGGTCGAAGACCCCCGGTCCGGAGGGGCCGCTGCGGCCCCGGGTGATGACGTACAGCCGGTCGGGCTCGGGGCCGTCCCAGCCACCCTTCTCGGCCGTCATGCCACCGCCTCGCTGTGCTCGTTCATGTGCCCGTCCCGCCGCCGGAGCCCACCGCGGCGGGCCGGGCCGGGTGCCGGTTCACGCGACCGCCTCGGGATTGCGCGGCGGGGTGGACAGGTGCTCGCCGATCCGGGCGACCAGGTCGCGCATCTGGTGGCTCACCAGCCCGGCGTCCACGCCCTCGTCGGCGAGCACCGCGAGGTAGGCGCGGTCACCGGCCGCCATCAGGTAGAAGTAGCCGCCGTCCACCTCGATCACCACCAGCCGCATCGAGCCGTCGCCGTGCGGGAACTCGTGGCCGATCGCGCCGGCCAGGCTCTGCAGCCCGGCGCAGGCGGCGGCGAGGCGGTCGGCGGTGTCCGGGTCGGTGCCGTACTGGGCGATCCGCAGGCCGTCGGCGGACAGCACGATGACGTGGCGCACGCACGGGACGCTGTCCGCGAGGTCGTTGAGGATCCAGTCCATGTTGTTGCGGTGCGGAATCACTGCTCGCCCTTCCCTGCCGTGTCTTCACTGGTGTGCGCGGCGCTGGTGTGTCCGGCACCCGCCGGTCCGGTACCCGTCCGTCCGGCACCCGCCCACCCGGGGTCCGTCCGTCCGGGGCCCGTGGTGCGTCCGGCGTCGGTGGTGCGTCCGGCGTCGGTGGTGCGTCCGCCGTCGGTGGCGGATCCGGCACCCGCCGGGCCGGACGGGCCCGGCCCGGTGCCCTTGATGCCGTCCATGAACGCCTCCAGCCACAGGCCCGGCTGCTTCGGCTCCTTGGCGGGGCCCGTCGCCCGGGCCGGCGGCCCCGCCACCGGTCCGGCGGGCTGCGCCATCGGCCCGGCGGGCTGCGCGGTGGCGCGCGCGGCCCCGCCGAAGCCCCGCGGCATCATCGGGCGGCTGCGCCGGCGCTGCGGCAGGCCGTTGGGCGTCCACTCCGTCACGATCACCTCGTCGTCCCCGGCGCCCGGGCCGGACGGCCCCCACGGGTTGGTCGAACCGTAGGACGGCCCGACGCCGGCCGAGGTCGTCCGGGTGCCCCAGGGACGGCCCGGGGCCGCGTGCCGGGGCGGGTTCGCCGGGAGCGGACGGGGGCCGGAGAAGGCGCCGATGCCGTGCGCCCGCCCGGTCGGCGGCGCGGTGGTGAGCAGCTCCTGCGGCACGACCAGCACCGCCCGTACGCCGCCGTACGCGGAACGGCGCAGCGAGATCTGGAAGCCGTACGCCTGGCAGAGCCGGCCGACGATGGCGAAGCCCAGCCGGGGGGACTCGGTGAGGTCGTCGAAGTCCTTGGAGACCATCGCCTCGCGGATCGAGCGCTCGGCGCGGAACCGGGCCTCGTCGGTGAGGCCGAGGCCGCCGTCCTCGATCTCGATCGCCATCCCGCTCTGCACCTCGGAGGCGCTCAGGTGCACGTGGGTGTGCGGCGGCGAGTAGCGGGTGGCGTTGTCGAGCAGCTCGGAGACGGCGTGGATCAGCGGCTCGACGGCCGGTCCGGTGACGGAGATCTGCGCCACCGGGTGCAGGTCCACCCGCTGGTACTCCAGGATCCGGGACATGCCGCCGCGCAGCACGCTGTAGAGCGCGATCGGCCGGGTCCACTGCCGGCCGGGGCGGGCGCCCGACAGGACCGCGATGCTGTCGGCCAGGCGGCCGGTCAGCGCGTTGCCGTGGTCCAGGCGCAGCAGGTCGTCGAAGACCGCCGGGTCGTTGCCGTGCCGGTCCTCCATCTCCCGCAGGTCCTTGGCCTGCCGGTGGATGATGGCCTGCACCCGGCGGGCGATGTTGACGAAGGCCCGCTCGGCCGAGTCGCGCCGGCTGACCTCGTCGTCGACGGCCTTGGCGACGGCCTCGGCGACGGCCACCAGGGAGCGGCGGAACCGCGGCGACACGGGGGCGTCGCTCTCCTCCAGCGGGCGGGTCAGGACGTCGAAGGAGTACCCGTAGCGGGCCCCGGCGACGATCCGGCGCATCTCGCCCCGGGCGAGCCGGTCCAGCTCGTCCTCCTGACCGGCCAGCCGGCGTTGGAACTCCTCCACCTGCCGGGCGTGCCGGTCGCGCGACTCACTCAGCGCCCGCCCGCGGCGTGCCGACTCGGCGGCCACCACGGCCACCAGCACGGTGCCCGTCGCCCCGCACCACAGCACCCCGGCCCGGGCCCCGGCGGACACCACCGCCGCGGCGACCGCCACGGCCACCGCCATCACGGCCGTCGGCAACAACCAGCCGAGCAGGGGCGCTTGGCGCCGTCTGGCGAGTGACGATCCAGCTCGAAGCATTCAGCATCCTCAAACGATCGGAACAGCAAAGGGGGACAGGCGGGGGATCGGCTCCGCGGGCGTGGTGGTGCAGCATAGCCAAGTTCAGGACATCCTGACCGAAAGTCAAAGATACCGTCCCGCAACCGACTTGTCGCATTCAGCCGGACAACACCGACATCTCGTACACCAGTCGCAACCCGGAGCGGCCACCGCCCTCCCACCAGGCTTCTCGCCCCGCCGCCCGCGCGCCGCCGACCCGCTCCGGATTCGCTCATGCGAAGGGTTTCCTCGCCAAGTCCCGCCACCTCGCGCGGAGTTCGTGCTAAGCGCGGCGAACCGGGTCAATCGGGCGGGAGGCAATCACCCGGAAGGGGATTCACGGCCGGGCCTGGCGAGCCGCACCGCGGCGTCCCGATTCCCCGGCCCGAGGTGACCGATCTCTCCTAGGGTCGTCGCATGGACGATCACGACAGCCGAGCACCGGATCCGCCCGGCCGGACCCTGCGCCACCTCATGGGCGACGCCGTCTGGACGGGCATGCTGGCGGAGGCGTTCGAGCGCCGGCACCCGATCGGCACCACCCTGCTGCGCCAGGGCGAACCGGGCACCCACGTCCTCGCGCTGCTGGCCGGAGTGGCCAAGGTGAGCCGGCGGGAACACAACGGGGACGTGCGACTGCTGGCGTTCCGCGGCCCCGGCGAACTCCTCGGGGAAGTGGCCGTCCTGGACGACGGCGTCCGCTCGGCCAGCGTCCAGGCGATCTCGGACTGCACGGTCGTGGTCGTCACCAAGGCGGCCTTCCTGCGCTTCGTCGCCGAGCACGGGCTGTTTCCCGTGCTGGTCCGCTACGCCATGAGCCGGCTGCGGGAGTCCGACCTGGCCCGGACCGGAGGCGACGTCGTCCCCAGGCTGGCGGCAGCCCTGGTCGCCCTGGCCGACCTCTCCGCAGGGCCGGTGCCGACGGCCGGTCGCCGCATCGAGCTCGCCCTGACCCGCGACGAACTGGCCCAACACCTCGGAGTCTCCCGCAACACCGTCACCGCGGCCCTGGTGTCCCTGGCCGCCCACCGCGTCGAAGCCGGCCGGAAGTCGATCGCCCTCGACGACCTCCCCGCCCTCCGCCGGGCGGCCGCATCCCTGCGCGACTGACGAGCCGTCACCTCACTCCTCCGTCGATGTGACCTCCGTCACTCGTTTTCCGCACCGAGTGAGCACACCGCGCCACGCGACCTCGCGAAGCTTGGTGGCGCAAGGTCAGCACGGGAACCACAAGGAGCAGAGAATGACGGAGTTCGACCAGCCGACGCCCGAGGCCAGCGCCCTGCCGTACAGCCGCAGCCGGCACCTCCCGCCGTACCGGGGCATCGTCGCCGTGGACGCCAAGGACTTCACCGGATACCCGGCGATCGAGCACGGCGTGATCAGCAGGTCGGTGCCGCAGGTGCTCCAGTGGTCCTTCGAGCGGGCCGGACTGGGTGACGTCTGGCAGGACCGGAGGTTCCCCAACTCGACCGGCGACGGATACGTGTTCGGCTTCGACCCGGCCTGGATGCCCTTCCTCGTCCACCCCTGGCTGAACACCCTCCAGGAGGTGCTCACCGAGTTCAACGTGCACTCGGTCGGGACGGTGCGCATCCGGCTGCGGGTCAGTCTCAACATCGGCCCGCTGCCGGACACCGGCGGCGAGTTCGACGGCAACGGCACCCCGCGCAACGACACCCACCGGCTGCTCGACTCCCGCCCGGTGAAGGCCATGCTCGCCGCCTCCAACGAGAGCATCACCCACGTCGCCGCCATCCTGTCCGACCGGTGCTACCAGGACGCGGTGGCGAGCGGCTACACCGGGCGCCACCCCGACCACTTCATCGAGGTACCGGCGACCGTCGAGGGCAAGCGCTTCGACCAGCAGGCATGGCTGTACGTGCCCTCCCCGTCCGGGAACCTGTACGACCGCAGGATCCTCGGCGACGCCGTGGTGGAGGAGCAGGAGGGACGGGACAGCCGGAAGCCGGACCGGCCGGCGGAGGGGCGCCGGGCGCCCAGGACGGTCGCGACGCAGCGGGGCGACGGCAGCAACCTGAACAGCGGCACGGTGTACGGCGGTCAGAGCGTCACCAACGCGGGGGGCGACTCGTACGGAGGCTTCGGCGGCGACTACGTCCGGGGCAACAAGGACACCGTCCACGGCGACAAGAACGAGCACCACCGGTGAGCCCCGACGAACGTCCGGCCATCGAGGGGCCGCCGGGCGCGGCGGACGACTTCGATCCCGATTTCGGCATCGACGACGACCTGGCGGATCGGTTCGCCGGTTGGGGAGGGGGCCGCCCGCATGTCATCTTCGCGCCGGGTGGCAACATCAACACCGGTTCGGTGCACGGGGACCAGCGCATCGAGAACGGTGGTGCCGGGGCCGCCCCGGGCGGCGGCGAGCGGGTCGAGGCGCAGGACGGCCCCATCTCGTCGATGGAGATCCTGGCCGCACGGACCGGTTTCGCGGAGCCGGACTGCTTCGCCGAGGGGCTGAGTGCGCTCGGCACCCGCCTGCTCTTCCTCGCCGGTGACCCCGGTACCGGACGCCGCACCACTGCGCTCAACCTGCTGTTCGAGGGCGGCGGGAACACCATGGCCCTGCGCGCGCTCGACAGCGACTCGGACCTGTCGTCCTGGCGGCCCACCCACAGCGAGGCGCGCGGGTACCTGGTGCACGGCCTGTCTCCCGCGGTCCAGCTCGGCCCCACGGCTATCGCCAAGCTGCGAGCCCGGCTGGAGTCGGCCGACGCCTGCATGGTGGTGCTGCTGCCGCACGACCCGGGCGTGCTCCGCCGTCTCATCCGCGAGATGGACATCAGCCCGGTGGCCTATGCGCCTCCGGCACCGCGTGCGGTCTTCGACGCACGGCTGGAGGCGGTACTGCCCGACGAGGAGCGACGCCGGGACCTGCTGGATCGACTCGGGCCGGACCTCGACGAGTTGCTGGCGCCCCAACTGGTGCCGGCCCAGGTCGTCGAGCTCGTGGACGAGGTGACGCGGGCCCGCGAGGACGATCCCGAACTGGCCGACCTCGGCCAGCGGCTCAGTTTCCTCGCGGAGACGGAGGTCCCCGACCTCCTGAAGGAGCTCCGTGAGGACCCGGACGCGCTGGCGTTCCTGCTGGTGACGAGTGTCCTGGAGGGCCTGGACCACCGGATCGTCCTGGACGAGACCGACCGGTTGCTCAAGCTGGCCGACGGTCGCCTGGACGCGGTACTGCGGCCGAATGCGGACGGAGACGGCCAGGCGCCCCGGCCGAACCCGCGGTTCGTTCTCCGGCGCTCGCTGGACGAACTGCTGGCGACCGTTCGGGCCGAGTACGCGCCCGGTGGGACCCTGCGGACGTCGACCTACACCTATACGGTGGAGCCGATCTGCTTCAAGCGGCATCGGCAGGCGGAGACGGTGTTGCGGCACGTGTGGCGGCAGTACGGGGATGTGCCGGGACTGCTGACCGAGTGGATCGACAAGGTGCACGATTCCGATTCCGATTCCGACCTGGCCGAGCCCATGGGGCGGGTGGTGGGGCTCGCCACGGGGTGGAGCGGTGGCCGTCAGGCCTTGCGTCACATCCGCAAGCTGGCCAAGTCCGAGCACATGCAGAGCCAGAGCATCGCCGCGTACGCGCTGGGGATCGCGGCCCAGGACCCGATTCTCGTCGGCGAGGTGAAGCACCGCCTCAACAGCTGGAGCTACAGCGGCGGCTGGCAGCTCCGGTCGACCACGGCCGGTGCCTGTGGCGGAGACTTCGGAGCGGCCCGGCCGGAATTCGCGCTCGCACTGATCCGGCGCTGCTACCGCGGGGAGGACGAGCACGAGCGCATCGTTGCCGCAAGGGCGCGCGGGGCCCTGTGGAGCCTCTTCCACGGCGGAAACCAGACGGCGGTGTTCCGCAAGCTCATCGAGTGGGCGGACCGGTCCGAGCGTGACGCCGCGCTCGCGCACACGGCCTTCCTCGAACTGATTCGAGAACCTTCGTGGTTCTCGCAACAGCTGCTCCCCCAGGGCGAGTTCGGTGAACCGGTGATGGCCTTCGTTCGGCGCTGCCTCAATGACGAGATCCTCTTCGACAGCTCGCGTGCGAGGCTGCTCGGCTGGTGCCGTCGGGCCGTCTGGGACGAACCCCTCCGAGCCGCTGTGGAGACGCTGCTCACAACGCTCGCCCAGGAACTGAGCCCCGGCGAGCTGAGGCTGATGGTCGAGATCGACCGCAGCGACGACCCCGACCTGGTCGGCCGCGACATCGCCCACCGCGCCCTGGAGGCCTGGCGGCGCGGCGAGCCGCAGCCCTACCGCTCCGCTCCTGCCTTCGGAGGCCCCCGATGACCCTCGACACCGACCCACCCGTCTACACCCAGGCCACCCGCGCTCCTTGGCGGGAGATCCTCCGGCACCGCTGGTCCGGGCGGCGCGACCGTGCGCTGGTCCTGGGGGATCGCCACGGGGTGTACCACCAGCTGGGGAAGGGCCGTCCGAACCCGGGGGGCGGGGTCGCCGCTCGGCTCGGGCTGCGCGGATTCGACCAGGCGTACCTGGTCGACCTCAACGAGCGGCCGGGCACCCGGGATGTTCGCCTTCCCACATCCTTCGGTACGGCCTCGCTGGAGGTCCACGTCCTCTGGTGGGTCCACGACGCCGCACGGGCCGTGCAGACCCGGACCAGCCTGGGATGGCTGCCGGTGCGCAAGGACCTCGACGGGCGCCTGTACCAGCTCAGGGAGCAGTTCGCCGCCGCGGGCACCAGGCTGGGCCCCGAGGAACTGGTCCAGTACCTGGCGGCGCCGTACGTGCTGCCCCACTACGGCCTCGGTTACCGCGTCACCGACGTCTCCACGCGGGAGCACGGCAACGAACTGCGCCTGGGGGAGCCGGACGCGATGGACGTGCCCTTCGACTGGACGGCCAAGAGCCAGGAGGAGTACACGTTCTGCCGGCGCCAGGTGCAGGACGGTCCGGTCGCCCTGGCGGCCCTCTGGCTCGCCAGGAAGCCGGACGAGGTGCGCGACGTCCTGGACTGGGTGGTCAACCACTCCGACCTGCTCCGGGGCGAGACCACCTGGCAGGACAGGATGGCCCTCATGCTGGGCAGACTGACGGAACAGGAGCAGGAGGAGCTGTCCAGGATCCTGCGGGACCGCCTGGTCGCCCTCGGGCGGCAGGTCCCCGGGCCGGCCCCGCAGCCCGGTGGGCCGGGGCCGGGCTTTACCAAGCTCCACACCCACGTCAACGGCTGGGCCGGCGGCGTTCCGAACGGGGTGCCGCGATGACCCCGGCAGGCGTGCGTCGCGGGCCGGTGCGCCGCGCGCCCCGCCGGCGTTCCGCGGCCAGGAGCCCTCGACGGGCGGCCCCGCGACGGCCCCGGCGATCCGTCGCGCCGATAGCGGAGACCAGCCCGTCCTCGGTGTCGGCGATGGAGCGCCTGATGGCGGCCAACAGCGCGGAGCTCGTCCGGGCCGACACCAAGGCCGCCGTCTTCCTGGCCTTCACCGGCGCGGTGCTCGCCACCTTCGTCCCCCTGGGCGGCGGCGCCGGTTCCGGTTTCCTGGCGTGGACGGTTCCGCTCCTGCGGTGGAGTGCGGTGGCCAGCGCCCTGCTGGCGGTGGGCTGTTTCGCCTCCGCGCTGGTTCCCCGTCATCGCAAGGGGCGGCGGGGTGCCGCGGCCGGTCCGGGGTACTTCGAGCACATCGCCCCGGGTGCGGGCCCGGATCGGCTGCGTCGGGCCTTCGAGCGGGCCGGGCACGATCCGGCGGGCCCGCTGCTCTCGGCGCTGGCCGGTACCAGTGCGATCATCCGCGCGAAGTACCGCTGGATCGAGGCGGGCACCGTCCTGCTCCTGCTGGCGCTGCCCCAGTTCGTGCTCACGCTCCGGCCGCTGTGACGGCGGGCCGCTGACGGCCCCCGGCCGCACCACTGCGGCCGGGGCCGGTGGCACGGTCGGGGGCAACGGATGTTGCGCGATAGGGCAATGATGGTTGACGGCTTCCGGCTCAGGTCCGTACAGTGCCGGGCCATGGAGACGGGCGATCTTGGTCGGCGGGTGGCGGAGGATGTGGCCGGTGGCGGTGGGGTGGAAGGGCTGCGGCGGCTGTCGGGGGTGATCGAGGCGCTGGAGGAGCGGCGGACGGAGCTGGTGGAGGAGCTGCGGCGCGGGCGGGAGGCGACCTGGGAGGAGATCGGGCGGGCCTGCGGAATGACGCGGCAGGGCGCGACCAGGCGGTGGGCCGGACGGCTGCGGGCGCGGTCGTTCGGGGTGGCGGTGGACGCGTACCAGCACGGCCGGCCGGGCTATCCGCGGGCGCTGATCGGCTCGGCGGTGCCCCGGGAGGCCCGCCGGGTGCTCGATCTGGGCGCCGGGACGGGCAAGTTGACCGGTCTGCTGGTCGACGCGGGCCTGGACGTGGTGGCGGTCGAGCCCGACGAGGGGATGCGGGCGCGGCTGGCCGCGACGGTGCCGAAGGCGGCCGTCCGGGCCGGCTCGGCCGAGCACATCCCGCTGCCGGACGGCAGCGTGGACGCCGTGGTGGTGGCGCAGGCCTGGCACTGGTTCGACCCGGTGGTCGCGGTGCCGGAGATCGCCCGGGTGCTCGCCCCCGGCGGCACGCTCGCGCTGGTGTGGAACGTCCGGGACGAGTCCGAACCCTGGGCGGCCGCCCTGGGCGTGCTGATGCACCGCGCGGCGCCGCCGCGGATCGACACCAGGCCGGTCCTCCCGGCGCCGTTCGGTGCGCCAGAGCGGCTGGAGATCGGCTGGGAGCACGTCACCACCCGGGCCGGGATCGTCGACATGGTCGCCTCGCGCAGCTATGTGATCGCGCTGCCGGAGGACCAGCGGGTGCGCCTGCTGGCCGACGTCGAGCAGCTGCTGGCCACCCACCCGGACCTGGCCGGCCGCGAGGAGATCGCCCTGCCGTACGTGACGAGGTGCACCCGTGTCCGTCTCGGCTGAGCACGGTCGGCGTGCCGCGGCGCGGCCCGTGGTGCTGCGCCGGCTGGGCGTCGCGGACGCCGAACCGTACCGGGCCTTCCGGCTGGCGGCGCTGCGCGGGACGCCGAGCGCCTTCACCTCCAGCCACGCCGAGGAGGCCGGCAGGCCACTGTCGGAGACGCTGCACCGGCTGGCCGGGGCCGAGGCCGGGCCGGACGCGCTGATCGGCGCCTTCGACGGCACCGGCACGCTGGTCGGCACCGCCGGGCTGAAGGTGCCGCAGCGCGGTCAGGAGCGGCACAAGGGCACGCTGTACGGCATGGCGGTGGCCCGCAGCGCCGCCGGGCGGGGGATCGGCCGGGCCCTGGTGCGGGAGGTGCTGCGCACAGCGGTGCGGGACGGGCGGCTGCGGCAGGTGCTGCTGACCGTCTCGGAGGGCAACGAGCCCGCCCTGCGGCTCTACACCGCCTGCGGCTTCGAGGTGTGGGGGCGCGAGCCGAGGGCCGTCCTGGTCGACGGGCGGGCGGTCGCGAAGCTGCACATGGTGCGCCTGCTGGACGGGGACCGCGCGGAGGCGGCCGGGCGCTGACAGGGGCGGCCGACAGCGGTCGGCCTGGACCGCTCGGCCGGCCACGGGCGGGCTGCGACGGTCCGTCGTCAACGGCTCGGCGGCGGCCCGCTGACAATTGTCACGGTGCGCCGGTGTGCGAACACACTGCCGCCGGAAACAGGTCCACGACCAGCATGGATGCCATGAACTCCACCGACCTGCAGCACCCCGACACCCGTCGGGCCTTCCGCACCGTCCGGCGACTCGTGCTCGCCTACCTCGGCCTCAGCGTCGTCACACTGGCGGCCGCCGTCGCCCTCCGTGACCACCACACGATGGTCAACGCGCCGGTGCTGGTCCGCGGCACCATCGTCGTGGCCAGCGCCGCCCTCACCCTCCTGCTGACCGTCCGGGCCGCCAACGGCTCCCGGGGCGCGTTCCGGCGGCTGCGGATCCTCTCGGCCGTCATGCTGGTCGCCATCGCCACGATCATCGCCCTGCCGGGGACCTTCCCGGTGTGGATGAAGGTCGAGCAGGGCGTCTGCGGGCTCGCCCTGCTGGGTGTGGCCGCGGTGGTCAACGGACGGCACCTGCGTAGCCTGTTCGCCAGGCTCTGAGGAGGGGGACACGAGGGTGACCGGCCTCGACCGCGCGGGCGACGACCGCGAGCGCGACCACGCGGGAGACCGCGACCGCGCAGGCATGGACCGCGCAGGCATGGACCGTGCGGGTATGCACCGCGCGGGTATGGACCGCGCGACCGCGGCCCCCGGCCCGGGGGCCGCACCGGGCCCCGTCCAGCACTGGGGCCACGGCTGGCGGCGCCCGCTGCTGGCCAGCGGGATGATGGTCTTCCCCGCGCTCACCGCCGTCGCCGTCGGCGGCACCGTCTCCGGGGCGGCCGCGGTGGCCGGGTACGCCGTGGTCGTCGCGTTCTGCCTCTGCTACGCGCTGCTGGCCCTCGCCCTCGGGCTGGGCCGGCGGCGCTGGACGACGCCACTGCTGGCGATGATGACGGCACTGTTCCTGGCCGCGCTGCCGTTCGCCCACGAGGACGCCTTCTTCCTCGCCACCGTGGTCGTCTCCGCGGTGGCGATCCAGTGGCGCGAGCACGCCGCCCGGGTGGTGGCGGCCGGCACGCTGGCCGCGCTGGTGGTGCCCTGGGCGGTGCGCCCCTGGCACACCGGTCCGGGCGGATTCCAGGCCCTGGCCCTGCTGTTCACCTCGCTCACCTGTGGGGCCTTCGCCGGGATCGCCGCCACCAACGACGCCCTGGTCGCCGCCCGGGCCGAGGTGGCACGGCTCGCCTCGGAGGCCGAGCGCAACCGGATCGCCCGGGACCTGCACGACCTGCTGGGGCACTCGCTCACCGCGATCACCGTCAAGTCCCGCCTCGCCCAGCGGCTCGTGGGCAAGGACCTGGACCTGGCGGTGGCGGAGATGGCGGCGGTGGAGACGCTGTCCCGCCAGGCGCTGTCCGACGTCCGCGCCGCCGTCAGCGGCTACCGCGAGGTGACGCTGGCCGGCGAGATCGCCCGCGGCCGTGAACTGCTGCGCGCCGCCGGGGTGGTGGCCGACCTGCCGACGGCGGCGGACGCGGTCGCGCCGGGGGAGCGCGAGCTGTTCGGCTGGGTGCTGCGCGAGGGGATCACCAACGTGGTCCGGCACGCCCGGGCCGAGCGCTGCTCGGTGTTGCTCACCGCCACCTCGGTGGAGATCCGCGACGACGGGGCCGCCGCCGCCCGGAGCGGACCGGGAGGGCCGGGCGGTGCAGGCGGTACGGGCCACGGCCGGGGCAACAGCGGTACGGGCGACGGCAAGGGCCTGACCGGACTGCGGGAACGCGTCGCCGCGGTGGGCGGTACGGTCGAGGCCGGCCCGCTCGACCCGCGCGGGTGGCGGCTGCTGGTCACTGTCCCGCCGGGCGGTCCGGGCCCCGCCGGACCCGAAACCGCCGGGCCGGACGCCGCCAGGCCCGACCCCGGCCGGCCCGACCCCGGCCACGAAGGAACGACATGACGATCCGCCCGATCCGCCTGCTGCTCGCGGAGGACCAGGAGCTGGTCCGCACCGCGCTGTGCACCCTGCTCGACCTGGAGGACGACTTCGCCGTGGTCGCCGCCGTCGGCCGCGGCGACCAGGTCGCGGAGGCGGCGCGGGAGCACCGGCCGGACGTCGCCCTGCTCGACATCGAGATGCCCGGGCTGGACGGCCTGGCGGCCGCCGCCGTGCTGGCCCAGCGGGCGCCGTGGTGCCGGGTCGTCATCCTCACCACCTTCGGCCGCTCCGGCTACCTGCGCCGGGCCATGGAGGCGGGCGCGCTCGGCTTCGTGGTCAAGGACGCCCCGGCGGAGGTGCTGGCCGACGCGATCCGCCGGGTCGCGGCGGGGGAGCGGGTGGTGGACCCGGAACTGGCCGCCGCCACCCTCGCGGCGGGCGCCTCCCCGCTCACCGCCCGGGAGCGCGACGTGCTGAACGCGTCCCGTTCGGGCGCCGGGGTGGCCGAGATCGCCGCCAAGCTCTACCTGTCCGAGGGGACGGTCCGCAACTACTCCTCCTCGGCCATCGCCAAGACCGGCACCCGCAATCGCAGCGAGGCCCTGCGGGTCGCCGACGAGCGCGGCTGGCTCTGACCGCTGTCCCGGCCGGCAGCGCCCGGCCGCCGGGCTCCGGCTCTCTCCGGCCGTCGAAGTGCGCCGGCCGCGACGGCACGGACGCGGCCGTGGTGCCGCCCACCCGGTGGAGGCGGGCGGTACGCGGGGCGTCCGGTCAGCGGGCGAACTTCGCGACGGCCGCCGGGGTGACGGGGGTGAAGAAGTTGACGAGGTTGCCGTCGGGGTCGCGGAACAGCAGCGAGCGGTTGCCCCAGGGCATCGTGGTGGGCTCGTTGACGAAGTCCGTGACGAACCCGGACAGGCTGCGGTGGACCCGGTCCACGTCGTCGACGAGGAACTCGGTGATCACGCTCTGGTTGGCCGCCGGCCGGGCGGAGCCGGGGGCGAACAGCGGTACGGTGCGGACCCCGGCGATCGCGAGGGTCGCGCCCGCCGTCCGGAGTTCGGCGAAGTCCTCGGTGGCCCACTGCGCCCGGACCGCCAGGGCGCGTTCGTAGAAGTCGACCAGGCGGGCGACGTCGCCGGTGATGATGCGGATCGAAACGAAGTCCATGGGGTGTTCTCCTCGGTCATGCCGGAACGGAAGCGGAAGCGGAAGCGGCCGCGGTCGTGCGGTCGTCCGGTCATCCGGTCGTGCGTTCGACAGACTAGGAGGAATAGTGGACAGAATCGGTCCCCTATTCCTTCTAGACTTTCGCCATGTCCCGACCCACCGGCCGCGTGCTGACCCTGCTCGAACTGCTGCAGTCGGGCGGCACCCGCACGGTGGCCGAGCTCGCCGACCGGCTCGGCGTGGACGGCCGAACCGTGCGGCGCTACGTGGACCACCTGGTCGACCTCGACGTGCCCGTGGAGTCCGTACGCGGCCGGTACGGCGGCTACCGGCTCTCACCCGGACACCGCCTGCCCCCGCTCATGCTCGGGGACGACGAGGCCCTGGCGGTGCTGCTCGGCCTGCTCACCGGCCCCAGGGCCGGACTGGCGACGGCCGAACGCACCGCGGGGGAGACCGCGGCGGCCAAGATCCGGCGGGTGCTGCCCCGGCACCTCGCCGGTCGGCTCGACACGCTCCTGGAGTCGCTCTCCTTCACGGACCGGCCGCTCGGGACCACGGACCGGCCCGGCGAGGCCGGCGCACCGGACACCGGGGTCCTGCTCACCCTCGCCGACGCCGTGCGCCATCGACGGCCGGTCGCGGTCCGGTACACCGACCGCCACGGCCGGCCCAGCGAGCGCACGCTGCATCCGTACGGGATCGTCGCCCACGCGGGCCGGTGGTACGTCACCGGCGCGGACGCGGGGATCGGCCAGGACCGGACGCTCCGGCTGGACCGGGTCACGGACGCGAGGGCCCTGCCCGGCTCCTTCGAGGCACCGATCGGACCGGACCCGGCCGAGCGCGTTGTGTCGGGCCTGGCCACGGCCGACTACCGGCACGAGGTGACGCTGCGGATCCGCGCGACGCCCGAGTGGATCCGCCGTCACCTCCCGGAGAGCGTCGCGATCCTGGTCGAACCCGAACCCGAACCCGAACCCGAACCCGAACCCGAACCCGAACCGCGGCCGGAGCCGGAGCCCGAACCGCGGCCGGAGCCGGACGCGGACCGGAGCTCCGAGCGCTGGCTGCGCGTCGAGCTCCGGGCGGAGCGACTCGACTGGCTGCCTCCGGTGCTCGCCGCGATCGACCGGCCCTTCGTGATCGAACGGCCCGAGGAGCTGCGAGGCCTCGTCACGGCCCTCGCCGACCGCCTCGCCTCGCACGCCCGCCGGACCTGACGGAACCGCAGCGTCTGCCCGGACCGCCGGGGAGGCCCCGGCGAAGCCCGGGGCCCGCTCCCCGTAGGCGAATTCGAGGGAGCGGGCCCCGGTGTTTCCTCAGGGTGCCGGGAGCGTAGCGCGGGGCACTGACAATGACGCTGATACTCGGGTTCCGGTGGTCGTGGCTCGGGCCCGGCCGACGCGCGGCCGTCCGGACCCGGGGCGCACCGACAGCGGCGTCGCCCCCGTCACTGCGGTATTCCCCGCCCGGCGGCGTTGTCGGTCCCGCCTGCCAGGATCGCGGCCATGGACCTCAGCACCGCCCTCGCCGGGCTCGACGAGCACCCCTGGGCCACCGTCTCGCACGCCTACGGCTGCGCCGAAGACCTGCCCGACCTGCTGCGCGCGCTCGCCGAGGGCGACGACGGGGCGGCCGAGGAGGCGGTCTCCGAGCTGTACGGGAGCATCCTCCACCAGGGCACCGTGTACTCGGCCAGCGTGGACGCCGTGCCGTACCTGGCCCGGATCGCCGCCGCCGGGACCCGGACGGCGGACGTGCTGTGCCTGCTGGGCGGGCTGGCCGAGAGCGAGGACGAGTGGCAGGTCCCCGAGGGTGCGGTCCGGGCTGCCGTGGTTGCCCAACTGCCGCTCCTGCTGCCGCTGTTGGCCGACCCGGACGAGACCGTCCGGCTGGCCGCCGCGTGGGCCGTCGGCCACACCCGGGACGGCGCGGCCGCGCCGTCCGCCCTGGGGGAGCGCTGGGCGGCGGAGCAGGATCCGGAGGTGGCCGCCGAACTGCTCGTCGCCCTCGGCCGGGTGGACCTGAGCGCGGCGGCCGGGGAGGCCCGGGTGCGGCTCGGCGAGGAGACCCCGGTGCCGCTGCGGCTGGCCGCGGTCCTGGTCTGCCTGCGGAACGAGGAGCGCTGGGGGGCTGTCCACCACGCGGCCGTGCTCGGCCTGCTGCCCGCCCGCGAGCTCACCGTCGACCGCTACAGCCTCGACCAGGAGGAGCTGCTGTACACGGTCGTCGACACCCTGCTGGAGCGCGACACCGACGCCGACCGCGAGGCGGCCCTCGACCTGGTGGAGGCCGCCCTGCGCGACCCGCGCCCCGAGGTGCAGGCCGAGGCCCTGTGGGCGGCCGACCACGCCTGCTACGTCTCGCGCGGCGCCCCGTCCCGGTTGATTCCGGCCGTCGCCCCGCTCGCCGCCCAGGACACCGCGGCGAGCCTGCTGGCCAAGCTCGGCCCGCTCGCCGCCGAGGCCGCGCCCGTACTCGTCGGACTCGCCGACCGGCCGGACGACGGGCCGGACGACGGGCCGGCCGACGAGGTGGCCGACGAGGCCCTCGCGGCGCTGGTCCGGATCGCCCCCCGGCAGGCCGCCCCGCTGCTGGCCCGTGACCTGGAGCGCCGCCCGCGCGCCCGCAACGCCGCGGGTGACTCGCGGGCCCCGGCCTTCCCCTTCGACCCGGAGCTGTTCGCCGCCGTGCGCGCCCGGTTGGCCGTCGAGGGGCTCGGTACCAATGAGACCGCCGACCTGGTCCACCTGCTGCGGCGGTGGGGCCCGCGGGCCGTCGCCGGCCTGCCCGAGCTGTGCGCGGTGCTGCCCCGCTTCCCGTACGCCGCCTCCGCCGTCGCGGCCGTCGTGGCCGGCGGCCCGCCCGAGGCGCGCGAGCGGGCCGCCGAGGCGCTGCGGGCGGAGGCGGGACAGCTCCAGGCGGCCCGCGCCCACTACGACGTCACCGGCGAACCCGACGTCCTGCTCGCCGCCGTCACCGAACGGCTGGCGGCCTCGCGCGAGCGGGCCGAGGCGGCCCGGGCGGCCGCCGACCTGGGCCCGGCCGCCGCCGGGCTGCTCCCGGCCCTGCTCGCCGCGGTCAGCGAGGACCCGGAGCCGACCGCCCCGCAGCTGGACGCCGACGTCGCGACGGCCCGCGCCGTCTGGCAGATCGACGGCGACGCCGAGGAGGCCGTCCGGATCCTGGCGTCCGTCCTCGACCGCACCGCGGGCAGCCGGCTCTGGGCCCGCTGGACGGTGGTCGGGGCGCTGCGTGTCGCCGCGTCCCTCGGGGCGGCCGGCCGGGACCTGATACCCCGGCTGGAAGCGTTGCTCGACGACCCGGAGAAGGCCGCCGGCGCCGCCCGCGCCCTGCTGGACATCGCCGACCCCGACACCGTCGACCTCGGCCGCCTCGCCCGGGCCGCGCTCCACTCGGTCGAGACGGGCGCCGACGTCACGGGCGGCTGCGAGGCCCTGCACGCGCTGGGCGCCGCCGCCGGGGAGCCCGACCTGGGCCGGTACGTCGGCGACCTCGTCGAGCGCGACGGCCGGATCGTCGCCTCCGGCCTCGCGTACGACATCATCCGCGAGGACGAGCGGCTGCGCGCCCTGCTGGCCGAGCTGTACTGACCCGGCCGTTGCCGACGCGAAGGCCTCAGGCCAGGCGCGCCACGGCCAGCCCCAGCGCGCGGTCGAGCGCCTCCTTGGCGTCGCACGGCACATCGGGCTGGACGCCGACGCCCTCCCAGTTGGTGCCCGAGATCGGGTTGACCGCGCGGGCAATGGGCACGCTGAGCTCCAGCTGCGGGTGCAGCGTCCAGCCCTCGCGCGGGTGCGCACCGCCCCGGGTGGTCTCCCCGACGACCTCGGCGCGCCCGAGCTGCTGCAGGTCGTAGGCGAGCTCCTCGCCCCCGGAGAAGGTGTCGCCGCTCGTCAGCACGTAGAGCGGCTTGCTGCCGCCGAAGCGGGCACCGGGGACGAACGGGGGCGTCCAGGACTGCGCGCCGACCTCTCCCTGCCGCGAGAACATGGTGTTCAGGTGGGTGCGGCTGTCGAGCAGGTAGCCGCAGACGAAGGCGACCGTGTTCGGGTCGCCACCGGTGTTGCGGCGCAGGTCCAGGATGAGGGCGCGGGCGGGGGCCACCAGTGAGAGCGCCGCGGCCAGCGGCTGTGCCGCCCAGTCCAGCGGGAACAACTTGGGTCCGATCTCCAGGACCGCGACGCCGTGGTCGAGGAGCTCCAGGCGGGGAACGCCGTTCAGGAAGGTGTCGAACTCCCTGCGCACCGCGGCGAGCACCGCCGCGCCCCGTTCCGTCGGCACCGGCTGGGCGTGGTACTTGAGGCCCAGGTGCAGGTCGCCGTTGACGGACCGCAGGTCCGCGGTGACCGCTTCGGCCAACTCCTCGGCGGATTCGGTCCGGTAGGCGCCCTCGGTGCTCCGGCGCCGCAGCAGGTCCGCCAGCTGCCGGGCGGCGTCGGGGAAGACGTAGTTCTCACAGACCAGGTCGGCGATCGACTCGACGAGGGCGACGGTGTCCAACGCGGACGGCGATGTGGTGGAGGTCATGGGGAGGCAGTAGACCAGCGACTTGCCAAAGCGTCAACCGTACTTAACGCTTGATCCGGTGAGCCACCAACCGGACGAGACCGTCCAGCGGATCAGCACGCCCCTGCAGCACTCCGCACTCGCCCACCCGCTGCGCCAGCGACTGCTCTTCGCCCTGAGCGGCCGGCCGTCGACGATCAGTCGGCTCGCCGCGCAGCTCGGGGTGAACAAGGGCAGCGTCTCCCACCACCTCAGGGTGCTGAGCGAGGCGGGGCTGGTCCGGGACGCGGGAACGCGACAGGTACGCGGCGGCACCGAGAAGTACTTCCGGCGGACCGCCGAACGCTTCCACGTCGCCGAACCGCAGGCCGAGGGCACGGCCGCACTGCTCGGCGCCGTCGCCCAGGAGCTGGACCGCTCACCCGGCGGGCACACCCTGGCGCTGCGCCACCTCCGGCTCAGCCCCGCCAAGGCGGCGCGGCTCGCCGAGGCGCTGGCCGCACTGGTCGACGAGACGGAGGAGGACGCGGAGGGCGAGCCGGTGCACGGCCTCCTGGTGACGCTCTACCAGCAGGCCGGGACGCAGGGTCGTTCTGCTGAGGACCGCCGCAGGCCGGCGACCCGGCCGGAGTCGACTGTCAGTGCCAGGCCGTAGCTTGGGAGGTGTCGGCGGGCCGGTCCCGAACCGACCCCCATCTCCGTTGCCCGAAAGGGGACTCCGTCGTGTCCGTCGCCGTGGAAGAGCAGGTCACGTACCTCGAACTGTCCGAGGACGAGGGGAGCGCGCACAAGTTCTACGAAGTGCGGCTCGCCGGCCGGGTGGTGACGGTGCGCTACGGGCGGATAGGCGAGCCGGGGCAGAGCAAGTCGACGACGTTCCCGAGCCCGGAGAAGGCGGCCGCGTCGGCGGCCAAGAAGATCGGCGAGAAGGTCCGCAAGGGCTACGCCCCGGCCGTCCGGGGCGTGCGGCAGCGCCGGGCGGTGACCAGGCGGCAGATCGTCAGCAGCCGCTCGACCGCCCGTCAGGCGCCGCTGCTGTGGCGCTTCCGGTCCGGTTCGCCCGCCTTCGGGATCTTCGTCGGCGAGGAGCACGCCTGGGTCGGCAACGAGCGCGGCGACGTCTACACCCTCACCCACGACGGCGAGGTGACGGCCCGCTACGGCCTGCCGGACGGCGTCAAGTGCATCGTCGCCGACGACTGGTGGATCTACGCCGGCTGCGACGACGGCAAGGTGTACGACCTGGGCGGCAAGGTCCCGCGGGTGGCGTACGAGATCGCCCAGGACGTGGACATCTTCTGGCTCGACATCCACGACGGCGTGCTCGGCGTCGCCGACGAGCGCGGCGGGCTCACGACGGTGGACCACGAGGACGAGTTCCAGTGGCGCCGCCAGGCCGACGGCCGGGCCGGCTGGATGGTGCGGTGCGACGCCGACGGCGTCTACCACGGCCACTCGCGCGGCGTCGCCCGCTACGACAACCGCAGCGGCGACCAGCGGTGGCACACCCCGACCAACGGCGAGGTGCTGTTCGGCTGGCAGGAGGCCGACGAGGTGTTCGCGGGCACCGGCCGCGGCTGGGTGCACCGGCTGCGCAAGTCGGACGGCGCCGAGGTGGCCGCCTACCGCTGCGACGCCGCCGTCTTCTCCTGTGCGGCCTCCCCGGACGGCGAGTACGTCTTCGCCGGGGACAACCACTCCTCGGTGTACTGCTTCGCCGCCGACGGCACCCGGCTGTGGAAGCTCGCCACCGGCTGCGGCTCGGCGTACAGCATGCAGTACCGGGCGGGGCGGCTCTACCTGGTGACCACCGACGGCTCGCTGGCCTGCCTGGACGCCGACGAGCAGGCGGTGCGGGCGGCCGAGGAGGGCACGCTGCCGGAGACCGCCGAGATCAAGGGCGCGGGCTGGGCGCCGGTGCTGGCCGGCGCCGGGCCGGAGACGGTCGAGGTGGTCACCGCCCGGACCGGCGGCGAGGTCGAGGTCGAGTGCGTCCAGGACGGCGTCCGGCTGCGGATGCGGGTGGTCTCGCAGGGCTACGACCCGTCGTGGCGGGTGCAGTTCCCCAAGGACATCCGGATCGCCGGGGCCCGCTACCTGGTCGCCGAGGTGCGGGAGTCCGCCTCGGGCGGCTTCTACCGGGCGCGCGGCGAGATCAAGCGCCTGCTCTGACCCGGGCTCCCGTGTCCGACCCCGGGTTGCCGTGTCCGACCC